>DAOVRJ010000047.1 GCA_030628225.1 Candidatus Zixiibacteriota bacterium
AGGGGCAAATTTAAAATTTGCACTTTGCACTTTTCATTTTGCATTTTTCATTTGGGGTGGTTGGGTTGGAAGGGGGAGGTTTCCCCCTGGCTCCGGCCAGCGTGCCCTGGGAGGGACCCGGGGCACCGGGGCGCTATAGGCGGCTGCGCCGCCGATGCCGTCCTTGCTCATCCGCTGCGGCCGGCCGCGCCCCTCGCCGTCCTCCGCTACCCCCTCTTCTCGTGGTGAGACGTATGGTGCTGGTGAAGAGGGGAAACCTCCCGCGGGTTCCAAACCCGCGGGAGGTTAAAACCTGCCTTGAGGGGGCAACGCCCCCGAAGAATCTGCTTTTTTTTTATTACCGGTTGACATCTAAAAGCAGATTCTTCGGGGGCGCTCAGAATGACACATTTTTACACCTTCTCAAAAGCAAAAAATAAAGGGGCTCAATATATTGAGCCCCTACAGACAAAATCAAAACGGTTGTTGGGGTGGATCGATCACGCCCGGTATTCGTTTTGTCCCGCCTCTGCGAAAAAATCGAAGACCGTAGTGGGGGCAGAAGCTCCTACGAAAAAAAGCTTCCCGCGATCAAAAACTACATTTAACCTTTAAATAGGCCTCATCATTATCTTTCACTCTGCCGAAGGCGGTGGTGTTTTTGCCTTCTATAATGTGCGCTCCAAGCAAAATTTCTACATTGTCCATCGGATAGTACGTTGTCTCGGGACCAAACAGGACTGCATAGTTGTTCTCTATGTCACCAAAGTCTTTGATTTCCACCCCACCACTAATGGGAGTTATTTTGAGTTTATCATCGAGGATTTTCTTTTCTACACCAAAAACGACATAATCTTCAAGATTGTCTATGCCCCTCTCGTGAATAAATCCATGTAAATACTGTGCGTTAATGTAAACACCGTTTTTGAAGGTATAATCAGCCCCAATAACGTACCTAATATAGGGTTTATCGTCCAAGGCAGTTTTCGTTTGGATGCCCATGCCCAGAGCAGTGAGATCTATGGCCATTTCTACTTTTTCGGGGAAGAAAACAGCGCCCTCTGCCCAGATTCCCACCTCACCAATAGCACCAGCCATGTCACATCCCACAACCTGCATCTTGGGATAGATGAGTTTCGTCGATATATCAACGGTTCCCAGTGTGTCAACCGGGGTAATCCTGACATTTGTAGCCAAAGGAAGATCATCTCTTCCGTACAGATAACTCAGAGAAAAATCCTGGCCAAGGAAATCTTTGGCTATTTTGAAAGCTGCTGTGGAGTTTTTCAATTTACTTTCAGGAGTCACAATCCGATCTTCCAACTTTCTTAAAGTGAGACCTGCAGGAATTTCCATTGGTGGAGAAAGCGCTTGAGCCCAATCTCCGGTCGGCAGAACCGCAGGAGTAAAAACCGGGATATAACCCGCTGTCAGCGTGTAATCACCCAAGTAATAACTGGCCCTGACGGCGTTTGAGCCAAGATGTCTGCCGAAATCCCAGACGTCTTCTAGATCATCGGGGTTGAGATTATCTGTGGGATTGAGCTTGTCCGCAGTACCCCAGGCTATCCTCTGTCTGCCGATACGAATATCTAAATCGGGTAGTAGAAAACCGTACAAATCCAGGTAAGCTTCTCTAACTGTCAAGTCCCAGGGTTGGACCTTGTCTTTCTGCGGTTCCATAAGCTCAGAGGAAGTCGTTACCTCAGGGAACCCAAAGCTTCTCACCCAGAGTTCGCTGTATATATGGGCTCCCTCTGTAGGTTGGGCGTCTATTTTTAAGTCAAGGAGGTTTTCATTCCACGAAAACATGTTATCCCCACCAGTTTGCAGTCGAATATCGGCCTGAAGGTACCCGCCTATCTCCACCTGCGCGGCAGACAAGCCGGTAACCAATACAACCGTTGAGATTATCATAGATGCTCCGATTTTATATAACATCGTTCCTCCATCTTTTCATCTGCGTTTTAGATAACGCTGCGTAAACAAATCGTCCTGCAAACCCTGGTCAAACTTGATATCAATAATGACCATTCTGGTCTTGTGTTCTTTTTTAAGATCGGACATTTCCGTCTCTTTAGCCATCCAGTACCCCCCTTTTTTTTCTATCTTCCTTCTTTCCATCACCTTCCAGAGTTTCCCATCTTTGGAGTAATGTTCAATCCGGACTGGATAGAAATTGTCTTTTCCTATGCACATCACCAGCTTGGAATAGTCCTTCTTGACCCCTTCTTTTGGGGTGAGTTCAAGAAGATAGTGGTCAAGCTCCTCGTCCACCCATTTTTCCTCCTGCTCATCTTGTATCAGCACCAACCTTTTTTCTGTTCTGCTGCCGATTAACTCAGGATCGTACTCATCGGCATAATTGATGGATGCCATGTCATCGTACGTGAAGTCGGTGCCGGCAAAACTCTCATTCTTCACATGGGATGCAATTCGCCGTATCTTTTTAAAGGCAGGCAGATAGAGATACATCACATCATCTGGGAGGTCGAGAAAACCGATTCCCCTCTGGTCCGCCGGGGAGATGAATTTTATCATTCTCCTCTCATTCCCAATTTGCCACATTCTGGCTTCTCGTCTTTTCTCATTTCCGGCCTTGTTTATGAGGATCATCTCCAGCGTGATTTCCTGATCTACGGGTGCGTTTGCCACGGAATCGGCTTTCGTCAGGATCTGGAGAGCCGTGAGTTCTTCAGCATGTAGTATGCCCACCCGATACGCAAATGGGCACATAGTCAGAAAAACAAGAGCGATGGACAGGATGGACTTTTGCATTTCTTCCTCCTTGTTAGAGGTTAGCGGCCATTTCACTTATTCCCACTGATTCTATTCGACATTTTGGAGACCAGACCATTGGTCAATGCACCGAGCCTTCCGATAAACCCTGCCCTTGTCACCAAAAGAAGCGCGGGCAGGATGGTAATTGACGCCGTGGCGCTGATTATCATCGTCAGGGCAATCAAGTAGCCAAAGCGCTGCATCGGAACGATGTTCCCCAGGACCAGCACCAGAAAGCCCATCATCACCGATAGCGCATTGATGACGATTGCCTTCCCGGTTGTTTCCAGCGTCTTGTCAAGGGCCTCCAGCTCGGTCTTGCCGCGAGCATGTTCGGCCTTAAACCTGGTTATGAAATGGATTGTGTAGTCAATACCGATGCCAACCGCCACGCTGCCGATGAGAACAGTGACCACATCCAGAGGTATTCGGAAAATCGCCATTATGGTGAAATTAACGAGTATGGTAAAGACAATTGGAGTAATGGAGATAAGCCCACCGATGAGTGATTTCAGGCGGTAGGCGAGAAGGAAAAATACCAAGAGAATGGCGATGGAAAGGCTGAATGCCTGGCTTCTCATAATCTTCCTGTCGAGATCCATGTAAATTATAGGCATTCCCGTCTGCTGGGCAGAAAGTTCGGTCCGGTTCTCGACATCCTTTTCAGCGGACAGTTTCGTGTATTTTGAACTTGCAATGGTTGTCCGATCCTCGTTTATTTCCCAGACAGCGTCGCGCAGGTCGCTCAAGAATTCCTCATCACCTGCAAGGCCTTGGGGAAGAAGAGGTTTGATGCTAAGGATCAGGTTGTTTGTCCTCGCCCACCTTGTTTCATCCACGATAATTGCCACAATCGATTCAGCGGCGTAGTCTACGGCCTCCGGGTCATCGGTGTATAGCGACTTGGGAACACCTCCTTTCAGAATGGTGATGATATCATCCTCCCCCGTATTGCCCAACCGAAACGCATTGCCGATGTCAGCGACAATTGCGGTAATAATCTCTTCCGGTTCTATCTGGAAATCAGCATCGTCACTGTGGAGATGTTCGCTAATTTTTAACGCTATAACCTCAATTAAGGTATCGTCAAGTTCGCCACTATCGGCTGTCACTGCCGCGGCAACGGCCTTCCTTAGCTCGGGATTGTAAGCATTCCAGACGATGTTTTTCTGCCTAACGTCCCAATCTATCGCGGACAGTATTCGTTCAACTCGCTCTTTCTCCAGCTCTACGGCCAGCTCAGGGGAGGCGAGCGAAACCCTCACCTCAACCAAGTCGGTCCTCAGTTCGCCATATATGTATTCCTCGATCGCGCTGACCAGTGCCCGCATCTGTCTAGTGTTTACTGTTCCGAGTTTTGCCTGTATGAGCGCCTCGGAGCCGTCATCGGCCACAAGCTGATCCAACACCTCATTGCCCTCGATGAAGAACCAGAGATTGGCTACCCCCTCTCTGGTCTCGGGGATGGTATAGTGTCCGTTCATAACCCAGTTCATTTCGCAAATCAGGTCGGCAATAGACTGCGGGGCGTGGATATCAGGCTGAGCTTCCAGGAATTTCTCAAGCCTGAGCATTTCCTTCAGGACGAAGGGGTTTTTTAAATCTCCTTTGGCCACTATTTGAATGGGAATGGAACCACCGAGACTGTTCTCCATCATCTCCTCTGCCTGCCGGATTTCGCTGCTTTCCTTGAAGTAATCTATCATATTGACTTCACGACTCAGCCGGGGAATCATAATCAGCGAGAACAATACGACGAATGCACAGCCAGAAACGATGAGCTTCGTATTCCTGAGCACATACCCTCCCAGCTTATCCATCATCCTGGTCGACCACTCGGCCTCTGTCGCTTTGGCACTCAACTTGACACGTTTGACTTTCAAGAAGGAGAGCACCGCCGGCAGGAAGGTGACGGAGATTATCATGGCAAATGCCACGCCAAGGGCGGTAAAGACGCCGAATTCTCGTATCAGGTTCAGGTTGGAGGACAGGAATGCTAGGAAACCGATTAAAGTGGTGATGCCGGCAAGGAGTATCGGGATACCGACTTCGCTCAGCGCGTCCTTTATCCCCTGTATTTTGCCGTCCCCCAGGCGGACATCCTCGTTGTACTTGGAGAGCATATGTATCCCGTATGCGCTGCCGATGGCAACAAGCAATACCGGCATTCCATCAGAGGCGATGGTCAGGGGAACTTTCAGCAAGCTCATGATTCCCAAAACCCAGACGGTGCTCATCAATGCGCAGGAGAGAGGCAGGAAAACTCCCCGGAGGCTCCTGAAACTTATGAAAAGTATCGCCATAACCAAGATGATTACCAGAGGAATGAGTTTCTCTAAATCGGACTGGATTATGTCGGTCAGGAAGATCATCTGGAACGGTATGCCGCCGTAATAGATTTTCTGGTCACCGTCTGTTCCCTCGACTATCTCTCTCATCAGGTGTCCGACAGCTATCTTATCGGTGTCCTCTTTTAATCGGGCAATGATTACCGTGATGTGCCCGTCGTCGGAAACGAGATTCCCCCGATACATGTCTTTGGAAAGAGTATAATTCCGCAATCGTTTCAGTTCTTCCGAATCTTCGGGGATATTATTCTTGTCAATGAGCTTGCCGATTTCCAGTCCCCATGCGGTCTTCTTGATATCGAGGATGTCGGTTAGGCTCATCACATGGGAGATTTCATCCAGCTCCTTGAACTGCCGTGTGATCTCATTTACTCTGGTCAGGTTTGTGTGACTAAATGCGTCATCGCTCTCCAATGCCACCATGGCGAGCGAATTGCCCCCGAACGTATCCCCGACCTCATTGAAAAGCACTACTAATGGATCATCCTGTGGCAAGTAGCTCAGGATGTCGCTATTAATCCGCAGATCTTTTATGAAGTAAGCAAAAAACACCGTAGCGAGAATAGTTATTATAATAATTGCTACCCGGAACTTAAGAACGAACTCAGCAAAAATTTTCATATTTTCCTCTCTTATCAGTTCAAACTTCCAGAAATTCTGGTTTGGCAACGGGAAGGTGAGAAGCAGGTGGGGTGACCTTCCGAATACGATTTAAACAGTTGTAGGGGCGTATGGGCAATACGCCCCTACAAGCTCAGCACAAGCACCGCACCCATTTTTAACCAATTTCTAATTGACCTGCAAATTTCTCATTTCGGGGGAGGCTTACAGGTCACGATTTCCAAGTCTGCATCAGGTTGCAGGTTCAATCTCTCCTCCCAGAGCGGATCGGTTAGTTTCCAGAGCTGGTGGTCAAATTCATCGATAGCCTCGAAATACTCCGGGTCTTCTAACGAGATGCGGGCGTTTTCATCTTCTGGCCGGGCATCGGCAGGGAGAATTTTTTCTCTGAAGTAACGGTAATGATCTCTTATGGAACAGGGGGCCAGAACATTTTTGGGGTGCTCGTCTAAATAACTGTACTTTTTCTGCCACTGTCTTCCATTCTTGAAGAAATCGCTCATCAGGGCGTCGAACACCGTTTTTCCAGCCTTGTAGACTTCCAGAATGTTGTCTTTGTAATATGGCACAAAGACACAGGGCATTATATTTCCGTTCCAGTCGATGTAAAAATATCCGCCACCTCTTCCATAGGCAATACAGCCGGTGCTTCCCGCTCCGCTATTCCAGAAGTCCCCGACGAAATACTGTTTTTCAAAAAGCAGCTTTTCCCAGAGGAGAAAGAGGTCCTTTCTCTCTTCAGGAGAGATCATCAAAGGGATGTTCTCTCTCGCTCTTCCGATGGGCATCAAATGGAACATCCACATATAAGTTGCCCCGACGTCCTTGAACCAGTAATCGTAAAACTCCTCTTTGCGCAGCAGGCTCATATTTTGTTTAGTCGCCGTCACGGAGAGCCCGAAGGGAACGCCCACATCCTTTAACAGCTCCATCTTTTCTCGAATCCGCTTAAAAACCCCCTGACCCCTTCTTTGATCTGTCTCCGCTTCATATCCTTCAACAGAGATCGCTGGAGTGATATTTCCCGTTTTTTCCATCCTTTCCGCCTCTTCTCTTCCGATGGCCAGGGAATTGGTATAGACGAGAAAGAAGACATCGGAGAATTCCTCTGCCAAATCTAAAATGCCTTTTCCCTCATCCTTCCACAGAAAAGGCTCTCCACCGGAGATCACCACAAACCGAGAACCAGCTATATCATGCATCTCTTGAATTGTTCTCTTAACCACCGGGTAGGGTAAAGAAGCAGCGGTTTTAGCACTGCTGGAAGCATAACAGCCGATGCATTTTAAATTACACTTCTGGGTGGGGGAGATGGTAAAGAAACCGGGAGGAGACTGCCCATATTTTTCCTCAAACTCCCTGCTCACCACTCCCCACCGATCTTTCAGCATTACTTTCTCGCCCATTACATCGACGATTTTGCCGGCGTAATGGGAGCTGATAAAGCCCCGGTCAATATTTTGCAGGGACTGCTTTATCAGGGCGATGATGAATCTGGACTTCACCTTCCAAAAATAGGGGATCCCCGAGCATTCATGTTCGGCAAGTATGTTCTCTATATCTCTCTCTGCTTTCCTCAGCAGAAATTCCCTTCCTTTCTTCCTGCCCAGGAGAAGACGAAGAGTTTCCAGAAGCAACTTCTTTTTCACTCCATAGGCGAGTTCTTTTGTTCTTTCTGCCACCGCGTACATCGTTCTCATCTCCTTTCCGGTTTTAGATGGGCATCTCATAGATTCTGTATTTTTTATAGATTTTCCCTCCAATAGCCATGTCAAAACGGTTGATGAGATCGTTATCTTCTAAATTCCAGCCAAGTTCACCCCATTTGTAGCCTAATCGCTTAGCAGCTTTCTCCGTTTCATAAGACAGAACGGCAATTATCCCCGTATTTCGGTATTCTTTTTTGACACCACCGATAAGGGAACGAACCCCCTCAATTTTTCTCTTATAACGTAGGAACTTTAATATTTCAATCGGTCCCAGTCTGCCGTTTAGCCTTTTCAACACATAATTTATGTCTGGAATAGTAACGGAGACTCCTATGGGTTCATTATCTATTTCCGCAAAGAGAACAAGCTCTGGTTCTGCAAAGTATTTCAATTTCTTTGCTACTAGATCTATCTCCTTGTCCGTCATGGGAACAAATCCCCAATTCTTTTCCCAGGCAGAGTTATAGATATTTTTTAAATGCTGAACATCTCTTTCGAAGCTGTTCATAGCCAAGGGACGTATTATCACTCCGGTTTTCTTCTTTATTCTTTCTACCATTTTTCGAATCCGTTGGGGAATGCCATCCTCTACTTTTTTGTAAAAAGCATAGAGATCTTTTGCTTTCTGAAAACCATATCGTTCCGCAAACTCAAGATAGTAGGGTTGTGTATAGGGCATCATGACTGTCGGCGGTTTATCAAAACCATCCAGAAGAAACCCGCATTCGTCGTTCATACTTGGGCTTAGTGGTCCACGCATAAGATCCATACCATTCCATTTTAACCATCTTTTCGCCTGATCCCATAATAACCGGGCCACTTCAAAATCTTCTATGCATTCGAAAAACCCAAAGAATCCAGTATTTTCTCCATGGAAATTGATATGGTTATCATCAAAAATGGCAACAACTCTCCCAGCGACTTTATCATCTTTTCTGACCAAAAACACCTCTCTTCTGGCATGTTCCCAGAAAGGATGTTTTTCTGTATCGAGAGTATTTCGCACTTCACGTAAAACCGGAGGAACCCAGTGGGGGTTATCCCTATAGATTTCCCAAGGCAATTTGAGAAATTGTCTCCAATCCTTTTTGGTTTTTAGATAAACTATTCTCATGCTCATTTCAACTTCAGATTCTTCAAACGTTTGGGTTTTTTGTTCTGTTTCCAAACAAAAAATTTTTATTCTTCTTTCTTTTTAAAAACCTCTTTTGCACCTTCAGAGAGACCTTTTAAAGCGTCCCGGGCCATTTCTACTGCTTTATCACCCGCTTCCCTGGCAGCCTCCAGAGTTGCCTCGGCGGCATATGCGGAAAGATCTGCCGCTTTTGCGCCAGCTTGCTTGGTTCCCTCAACGATGCCCCTGGCAGCCTGCTTGGTTAACTCTACGGCTTTTATCTTTGTCTCTTCGGCCCCTCGAATAACTCCTTTCATAGCATCTCTGGCCACTGCTTCCACTTTTTCTTTAGTAGGCTCGGTTTTCTCCAATGCTTTCCTAACAACCTCTCTGGTAATTCCAGCCACCTTTGTTCTCAGATCCTCACCCCGCTCAGCCGCTCTCACCACCGCCTCTTTGACAGCTTGGGTGACCTTACTTTGCTCTTCCATGATTCTCCTCCTTAATCAGCTCGTCGAGAGCATCTCTCTGGCGATATTGCCCCTCCATCTAATACAGTTTCCACCTTTCACCTGTGAAAAGGAATATATCTTTTTACAATTCCATTAAAAAGCACATCCAGCAATTTGTCAATATTCTTTTCTACTTCTGGTAAAGGTGTCTTCACTGTCCACGGGTATTCCAGACCTTTTAATGCTGAAATAATGGAAAAAGAAGTCAATTTTATGTCCCGGATTACAAAGACACCTTTTTGTACACCCTCTTTCAAGATTGCTTGAATTGTCTCTATTTCCTGTCGAAAGTTTCTCTCGCGTATTTCCTCTATAAAGGCATAATGGTCTAAATAATCGTCTTTCAGCGCGCTATGGATGTTGGCCAGCTCGTTGAGATGTTTCATCCGGGTCTTCACATAGGCGCTGATCTTTTTTTGTGGAGCATCGACTTTGCGAATTGCCTCCTGAATTTTTTCTGTTAAGAATTGATGTTCCTGTTCAACAACCTCTCGAAAGATGTCTTCCTTGCTCTCGAAATAATGATAGAGGGATGCCTTGCCCATGCGAGCGGCTTTGGCTATTTCCCCCACAGTTGTTTTGAGAAAACCATATCTGGAAAATATCTTCCGTGCCCCCTGGGTGATGATTCCTTTTTTAATCGTTGCCTTCAATGAAATCCGCCTCCTCTAATTTTCGACCATTTCGGTTTTGCGTTCCAAATATAACACATTTTTTGTCTCTTGTCAAGTGTTAATTTGTTTTTTTTTGAGTTTGGGTTTCTTGGAATGTTATTCTTGTGAGGAATTTATCTGGCTGGATTGAGCTGAAGGCCGAGACTCGAGACTCGAGATTCGTTAAAAGAATAACCCGATCCTGGATCCTGGATGCTGGATGCTGGTTTAAAGCGACAATAAAAGCTCGATGCTGGGTTGACGTTGTCGAAAAGTTGGGAGAACTTCTCTTCTGTCATTCCGGCGAATGCCGGAATCTCCGCATTGGCCGTATTCTTCACTTGTTTTGCTTTCGGAGATGCCTGCATACGCAGGCATGACAATACTTTTCCAGCTTCGAGCTTCGTAAAAACCGGGATTCGAGACTCGAGATTCATAAAATCAGCGGACTTATGATATGTTTTACGATTCCCGAACCTCAAACCCTTTTTAAATCTTCGCTTTAAGCAACCTGGCACCAGTGGGATGCCAGCGTCAAGACCATTTCGCTCGACCAAGCAACTTCATGAAATTCCGCTTGCGTTTGTGCGCCGCGCGGACCGATTCCAGGTATCGGGCGAATTCGCTGCTCCGACCCAGCCGGTCCATCAGATGGCGGATCTGCCGTAGAAATCCCACGGCCCTCCGGTAGGCTTCATTGTTCGTTTGAGCCAGAGTCGGCTCGATCTGCTTCTGGTAGGCGGTCAGGGCGTCCTGGGGGTGATCCTTTTCCCGCTTGGCGGCCAGCTCCAACCAGAGATCGTTGGAACAGCCGCCCTCCTGGGCTTCGCGCCAGGCGGCCTCGACGTCCTTCTCCCAGAGGAAAATCCGCACCAGCTCCGAATGGTCGGCCCGGAAGAACTGTGGCCAACGCTTTTTCTGCGATTCCCGCTTCGCCTTCGCTATCTGCTCGCGTATGGTGGCCAGGGCCTTCGCCCGCCAGACCGGCCACTGGCTGATCCGGTCGGAGTGTCTCTTCAGGTTCCGATACTGGGCCAGGGATGGCTGTTCCGTGAACGTGGCCCAAACGAGAGCCATGGCCTCGTCATGACGTTTCCGGCGGTGGTACTCTGTGGCCAGGAGCTCGCGGAGCCTCCAGTCGGTCTGCTGCGGGAAAGCCTTTATCCCACGCTCGGCCCACTCCAGCGCCAGATCGCGCTTGCGCGCCTGCTGGTAGGTCTCGGCGATCTGGAGATAATCATACGCGGAGGAAAGGTCGCGCTTCATGACGGCGACGATCGCCTCGACATCGCCGCTCTGGCGAGCCAGCGTCTCCATGATGTGGGTGATCCGGAAGCGTTTCCCCCACTTGTCGGGATCATCTTGCCCGGGTTTCAGTTCCGGGACGCGCGCCCACTCCTTCTCGGCGAGCTGGCGGTACACGGCCAGACCTTTCTTGCCCAGAACCCGGGCATACGTCTCGGCCGCGCCAGAGAACGTGTCCCAGTCTGCATGAAGCTCCCACTCGAAGAGGCGTCGGGCCAGTTCCTCGGGGTTCGGTTTGGCCTTCCGGCAGGCATCGAGATGAAGATCCTGGAGCCTTGCGAGGATGTCACCCATGAAGCCGTCGGAGTCATCGACTTCGTTTATGGCCTCCTCGACCACGGTCAGGGCGTGCTCGGCGAGATCGATGACCTCCGCAGCACAGCCTTCCTTGAGCAGCTCCGCGATCGAGTCGATAGTGTCATGGACGCCCCGGATGTAGTCGTACATCTCGTCATAGCGGACGAAGTCGTCGGGTTCGATGGCCCTGTCGATGACCTGGTGGTAAGCCGCCAGATCAAGCCCTGCGGGCCTTCTCTTGGCCGCCGTGAGGAGTAGCCGCTGACGCAGGTGAAAGTCCTCCATGGCCTGCTTCATGAGCATATCGACCACCTCGTCCTTTTCCAGCCCGGCCAGATAGGCACGGACATCGTCCATGGTGACGGCGGGTTTGGCGGTCTTCTTGGGAGCCGGCCTGCCCTCGGAGCCTTGCTCGAGCCAGGTCAGACCGACTGCCACGCAGTGCTTGCAGAAGGCCCCATCGGTTCCCACAGGACAGGTGCACGAGAATTCGAGGTTCCCATCCGCGGCCCACAACTTGACGCGATACTCCCGCGTCCCGATGACACCGGCCGTGATGATCCCCTCATGCTCCACCAGGGAACGGACCCGCTCTCTTGTGAAGTAGTCCTCTCCCCTTTGGAACGAGCGGCCCCACGCCATCCGGCGCAGGATATGCCGGTCCAGGATATCCTTCAAGACGTGTTCACTCGAGATACCCATGATCACCTCAGTTTTGCAGGAACATTTTACGGTCGGCGCATTAGTTGCGGTGGGGTGATGTCCCACCGTACAGTTGTTAAGTGCCGTCGGGTGGCCTCACCCGACGGTCCATCAACATCCTTACGCGGCGTCGGGTACGGTGACCCGACGCCACCGCAAAACTGCCGTCGGCTGAATGCGCGGGTGTGGGACAGCAACAACCCACACCAACCAGTGAGAAAC
>DAOVRJ010000242.1 GCA_030628225.1 Candidatus Zixiibacteriota bacterium
AATTTGCCCTACCCCAAAACAAGTTTTAGAGTTTACTAAGTTTACTGAGTTATAGAGTTACCACCCCACCGAGCGTGGAACGCGGAACGATTTGAGCGCGGAGTTTGGAACTCGGAACGATTCGAGTGCGGAGCGTGGAACTCGGAACGCGGAGTTAAAATCTAAAATCAGAACAAAAAGGGAGTGGGGTTGAACTCCGAGCTCCCAGCTCCGCGTTCCCAGCTCCGAGCTATCTCAACTCTCTCAACTCTCAAAACTCTCCATCTCTCCCCAAACAGAAAAGGCTCACACCAACCGTAGAGGTCTATGGTGTGAGCTTTTCTTCAACCGTCCGAGGCCTATTCGTTCGAGAGCTGGAGTTTCCCTCGGACATCTGGAACCCCGTTTCTTTCATCTTCTCAGAGAAGTTTAATGGCCACCAGGGTCATGTCATCTTGCTGCGGCACGCCCCCGGTGAAGGATGAAACCTGAGCCAGGATCTTCTCCAACAGAAGCTCCGCGGAAAGGTCCCGGCTGTCGGCCAACACCTCCGCCAGCCGTTCATCTTCGAACTCCTCCTCCCGCTCGTTCATGGCCTCGGTGATCCCGTCGGAGAACATCAACAGCAGATCGCCGGGCTGAAGCTCGCTGCGCTCCTCCTGGTAGGGCATATCGGGCAGCATCCCCAGGACGATGCCTCCTGTTTCCAGCCGGCGGCAGGTTCCGTCCCTGCTGATGAGCATGGGCGCATTGTGCCCGGCGTTTGTGCTGGTGAAGGTCTTTTCCCTGGTGTCCAGGATTCCATAGAAGAGAGTGGCATACTTTTCCGGCGTGGTGCTTTTGTGTAAAAGGTTGTTGGCCTCGGCGATACAGTCTTTGACCGAGGCGGAGGCGGCTGCCTGCACCCGGAGGGTGGCCTGGATATTGGACATGAGCAGGGAGGCGGGCACACCCTTTCCGGAAACGTCGGCGATGACCAGGGCCAGGTGGTGCTCGTCCAGCCTCACGAAGTCGTAGTAGTCTCCGCCCACCTCACGGGCCGGGTGGCTGAGGCCGGCGATCTCCATCCCCGGCAGCCGGGGATTCTCCTTGGGCAAGAGACTTTGCTGGATATCGCGGGCCATCTGCAGCTCCCTCTTCATCCGCTGCAGTTTCTTCTCCTCCTCATAGAGCCGGGCGTTTTCCAGGACCTGGGCCGACTGGCTGGCGATGATGCCCACCAGGCGCTCGTCCTCGTGGGTGAAGGTGTCCCTGCCCTTCTTGTTGATCAGGTTGATCACCCCGATCATCTTGTCCTTCACCTTCAGGGGTACGCTGAGCACCGACCGGATCTGGCCGCTCTGTACCTTGACTCCTTTGAACCGCTTATCGGTGGCGAAATCCTCGATCAGCAGGGGTTTCTGGTTTTTGAGCATCCAGCCGGTAAGGCTCACGCCCAGCCGGTAGGGAACCCCATCGCTGGAAGTGTCCATGCCCCGGATCAGGGTTTTCATTGGCGAGGCGGCCTTTTCGGTGATCATCATGATGGCCCCCTGCTCCACCCCGATGGCCCTGATGACCCCCTGGACGATGATGTTCATGATCTGCTCTGTGCTCATGGTGGAGTCGATGGCCGCGGCCAGCTCGTTAAGCACGGTCAGCTCGGCCACCGCCCGGCGCAGCCGCCGGTTTTCTTCCTCTAGGGGGCTGGTGGGGGTATCTGGTATGTCAGGGGTGGTCATGTTTTTCTCCGGGTGGAATGAAAAGAGGTTCAAGGAATTAAATTGAACCTATGAGACTAATGTCTTTTCGATTTCCTCATAATGAGCATCGATCTGTTTTTGAATTTCGATGGTTTTCTGGAGAGCAGTGGCGATGTGGCAGTAGTGTTTGATGTCGTCCAAGGAGAGGGTTCTTTCTTTGCGATCTTTGAGCCACTTATCCAAGACCTGATAGCCACCGATTTGATACTCCCAGATGACCTGGTCAATTCCCTCGAAGTATTGATCTCTGTTGATGTAAACCCTTTCTTCTTTTGGCTCGTATTTGCGTCCAGCCTTGGCGTTTTTGGCAACACGAAAATCGCCCTCGCCCTGAAAACGCGCCATCGGAGGATCCAGCTCAGGCGATGTGAGCAGGTGGAATTCTACCAACCGTTTCCCAAAAACGGCGAACTCGCCAAAAAGCTTGTGATCTTTGGTAAAAGGTACCCGCGGGAAGTCGGTCTTGAGGAATTCAGCATATTTCTCCCGGTAGGTGTACGCGTAGAAAACTGCGTAGATGTAATTGAAGATGTCTTCTGGGATGGGATCTGTCCCGTAGGCAGATTTTAATGTTGCTAAGATCTCTGGGTTGAGGTTTGGTTTTCTCTCTGCGTTTGGTTCAAGATGACTGAAGAGATCCCTTTTGGTAGTGTCGGGGGAAAGGTAGAGGGGGAAATTGACGTTTCCTCCGCGATAGAAGGAATTAAAATCTTCCGGATATTTTGAGCAGTAGACCACATCCCAGGTTTCACGTCCAACAACTTGTCCAGCACGACCCACGCACAAACTGATATTTTCACCTGCCATCATATGCCGCATCACTTCTTCGCGACCGAAGTCGATTGCATGGTAGTGGTAGAAGATCCAACGAATGTCAAAAGGGCGATACAGGAACCGAATTATCTTTTCTTCCCACTTCTCATCTTCTTGGATCTTCTTACGCTTCTGGGCCATCTTCCAATCCCGGTTGTCCTTGAGCTTGAGAGCTTCTCGCACCAGTTCGTCCGGCATGTTCGGGTCCCGAAACATCCGAATCCGCCGCTTGAGGGCCTCTTTGTCGAAATCGATGACGAAATGATCGCGCGATGTGACAATGCCCACGCTGTGCACCGGGAAGATCTCTGTCACTTTTGTGAAGTTGTTGTAATGCTCCAGCGCTGCCTCGTCCCGGGGCACGAAGAGGTAGAACTCCGATTTTGGGTGTATCTCCTGCCAATCCGTGGATTCCACGTCGTGGTTCAGGAGCCAGTCGTATTTCTTCTCTCTCAGACCCCACAGGTCGGCATGGTAGATGCGGGAGTCCTCATGCGAGCCCTCACCCAAACCCTCTCCCAAAAGGAGAGGGCTTTTAGGGTCCTCAGCCATAATTTTCTCCAGAGGGAGAGAGTTTTTGGGATTTGCACTGGAATTTTCGCTTTCAGAGTGGGAGCTTGTAGCTACTTGACCTAAATTCTCGCTAACAGTCTGAGGATCTCCTGGTTCCCCTCTCCCTGAGGGAGAGGGGTTAGGGGTGAGGGTGCAAAGGGTATCCCAGATTCTTACTGCTGCTCCCTCAGTGTTTTTCAACACCTCGTTACTCCACAAGCGAAGAGTTTGGATACCCTCCTTTTTAAGAAATGCCTCTCTTCTTATATCGTATTCCCGTTGATGTTTTTCCGTATGTCCACCACCGTCTATTTCAACGGCAAGCCCGGCTTCATGACAGTAAAAATCCAAAATGAAGCGATCAAAGGGGTGTTGTCTACGGAATTTAAAGCCCCCCAGGTATCTGTTTCGCAGAATGCGCCACAATCTCGCCTCGGCATCTGTCGGGTTGCTTCGCATTTTCCGTGCGTAGTGGAGGATGTCTGGAGGAAGCGGAGGTTTCTTGGCCCTCTC
>DAOVRJ010000182.1 GCA_030628225.1 Candidatus Zixiibacteriota bacterium
CAGGTGACCGATCACATATCCGGCCACTGTTTTATAGTGAGGATGGGCCAATTCGACCCGGAAGACTTCGTTAAAAACCGATAAATCCATGGATCCGACAATTACAATGGTCCTTTTGTCCAAGAGTTGATATTCAGTCTGCGGCTGCTCCTTTTGGTCCACGATCTCGCCTACAATTTCCTCTAACAGATCTTCCATGGTGACCAGGCCGGAGAGGGCCCCGTGCTCGTCGATGACCATGGCGATGTGGACCCCCTTCTTTTGAAACTCCCAAAGCAGTGGTCCCAGCCGCTTGGTTTCCGGGATAAAATAGGGTGGGTGAAGGTATCGCTTCAGGCTGGTTCCCGGGGAGGAGAACATGTCGACCACCAAGTCTTTGGCATACAGGATGCCCACCACATCTTCCGGGCTTTTGCGGTAAACAGGGACACGAGAGACCCCCCTCTCCTGCAACAGAGCTCTGGCCCTCGGGGGGGTGGTGCGCACGTCCAGGCTGAAGATCTCCGTTCTGGGGGTCATCACCTCTTCCGCCGGCAGGTGCCCAAACTCAAAGGCCCGCAGAATCATCTCCCGCTCTACCCGGTCCACAATTCCCTCCTTGTGCCCCAGCTCCACCACCGTCATCAGCTCTTCCTCCGTGGGAGCAGAAGCCCCGGCATCGCGGCCTCCTTCCAGAAGATGAACGATGGAGCCGGTGGTCGTTTCCAGAAACCGGACCAGCGGGGTTACCAGGCGGGAGAAAATAAACAGGGGCTTGGCCACGGCCAAGGAGAAGCGGGGAGGATTGCGCACGGCCAGAAATTTAGGGGTGATCTCCCCGAAGATGAGGATGGCCGCACTCATGGCGATAAAGGCGACGAACTCACCTTGACGGGCCAACAGAGAGATGAACAGGACAGTAGCCAGGCCGGAAGCCATGATGTTGACGAACGTGTTGCCCACTGAAATAGAGATGAGCAACCGGGAGGGCCGTGCCAACAACCGCTCGACAAACTTTCTCCGGGGATTCTTCGTCTGTTTCATACTACGTCGCTGGAGCTTGCCCAGGGAAAATAGGGCCGTTTCCGATCCGGAGAAAAAGGCGGAGAGGAAGAGCAGAATAACGAGTCCTGACAGCGAGAGAAAAATGGTGAGGGTCAAGGAGCGATCACCTTTTTGTGGTAGAGGGAGGCGAAAAAACATGTTCTTTCTGAGGTAAATATACCCAGATCGGTGCTTTTGTCAAGGGAAAAGGGGGCGGCGCGGTATTTTGGATAGCGCATCCAGAAGGCAGTTGCTTTTTTCCCCTTGACTTTGCCGAGGGGGGTATGTTACATTAACTTCGATTTAGAAAAATGTCCTAAAAATGGAGGAAACGGTGTCGCTGAATCCGGAGATGGTCCAGGATGAGGTCCGGCGGGCTCTGGATGAGGATGTGGGGTCAGGGGATGTGACCACCCAGGCTACCGTGCCCGATGGGATCGTGGCCAAGGCAGTTATCTTGGCCAAAGAGGTGGGAATTGTGGCTGGCATCCCGGTGGCCAGAGCGGTTTTTGGGGAGATTTCCCAGGAGGTTCAGTTTGATTCACTCCGCCAGGATGGGCAGGCAATTGGAGAGGGAGATGTGATCGTGCAGGTATATGGCCCGGCCATGGCTATCCTGACCGCCGAGCGAACAGCCCTGAATTTTCTGCAGAGGCTTTCCGGCATCGCTACTCAGACCTCTCGTTTTGTCCAGGCGGTGGCAGGGACCGGGGCAAAAATACTGGATACCAGGAAAACTACACCCGGCCTGCGATTTATGGAGAAATACGCCGTGACCGTGGGGGGGGGCTACAACCATCGCATGGGTTTATATGATATGGTGCTCATCAAGGACAATCACATTGCGGCCAGTGGAGGGATTATCCAAGCGGTTCAGAGGGTCAGGGCTCAGAACCTTGGGTTCCCAGTGGAGGTAGAGGTCGGTGATCTGGACCAGATGAGCCAGGCCATCGAGGCCGGTGCGGACCGGATCATGCTGGATAACATGAACCTGGATCAAATGAGAGAGGCAGTAGCTTTGGTTCACGGCCAGAAGGGGTTGGGCAGGCGGCCTGAGCTGGAGGCCTCGGGCAAGATCTATCTGGAAAACGTTCGTCAGGTGGCTATGACCGGCGTGGATTTCATCTCCGTGGGGGCCTTGACCCACTCGGCTGCCGCTGTGGACATGAGTCTGATCATCAACAAGCTGACATCCCGAGGCGGCCATGACCCGGCGTGAGATTGAAGGGAGTTTTTCCAGGTCAAACCTGGATGAGCAGGTTCTGACCCTGTTGCGGGAGGCTTTTGGTGAGCATCTCTCCGGAATCTCCCTGTCCCATCGCCTGTCCGTTTCCCGTTCTACGCTGTGCAAACAGGTAGGAGAACTTTGCCAGCAGGGCTATGAAATTGAGGTTCATCCCCGCCTGGGCTATCGGCTCATCTCCAGCCCAGATTTACTTCTGCCCCAGGAGATCCAACACGGTCTTAAGACAACCGCTATGGGGCACCGGGTGTTCTCCTATCAGCGCGTTGGGTCCACTAACGATGTTGCTCTGCAAATTGCCCGGAACGGAGCTGCCCAGGGAACGCTGGTGGTGGCCGAGGAGCAAACGGCCGGCAGGGGACGTATGGGCAGAAGCTGGAACTCCCCGCCGGGAGTAAGCCTGTTATTTTCCTTGGTTTTGCGTCCTCGGATGGCGCCAAACCGGGTTTTCCAGCTGGCTATCTGCGGAGCCCTGGTCGTGGCCGAGGTCGTATGCCAAAGAACTCACCTGCCGGTGAAGGTCAAATGGCCCAATGATGTTCTGATCAGGGGAAAGAAGCTGGCTGGGGTTCTCACCGAGACCCAGGTTGATCTGGCCGGAGTTCGCTTTGTGGTTTTGGGCGTGGGAATCAACATCAATCAAGCTCCTACAGATTTCCCGGAGGATCTGCAGGGCCAAGCCACATCTATCCGGGCAGAGCTGGGACGGTCTGTGTCCCGCCGGCACCTTTTGCAGGATTTGCTGCTCAAGTTCGAGGAGATATACGACCAATTCCAGGATCAGGGCCTGGCCCCTTTTCTGGATCGATGGCGTCAGCTCTCGTGGGTTTTGAACCGGAAGGTGACGGTCCAGGTCGGTGGGAAAGAGTTCTCTGGGCTGGCGGTGGACATCGACGAGATGGGAGCTTTGCTGCTGGAAGAGGCCTCCGGCAAGCGGCGGCGCCTTCTGGCTGGCGATGTAAGCCTCAGATAGGAGGAGACATGTGGCTTGTTGTCGATGTGGGAAACACCAATACCGTTCTGGGGATATATAAGCGCCGGGAGCTTTTGCACTGTTGGCGTATCGCCAGCGATCAAAAGCGCACCGCCGACGAGCACACTCTATTGCTCAGGCAGCTTTGTGTCGGCGCCGGCCTGAAGCTGGCTGCCATCGAGGAGGCCGTGATCGGCTCTGTTGTTCCAGCTCTGACCCAGATCTTTGTCAAAACGGTCAAGGACTTGTTTGGCATCTCGCCCATCGTGGTTTCCGCTGATTTGGAGCTGAGTCTGGAAATCGCCTATCAGGATCCCAGCCAGATGGGGGCCGATCGCATTGCCAATGCCGTTGCGGCCCACAAAAAGTTCCCCGGACCGGTTGTGGTGGTTGATTTCGGCACGGCCACCACTTTCGATGTCATATCCCGGGAGGGGAAATATCTTGGTGGAGTCATCGCTCCGGGGCTGCACGCCTCTGCCAGCGACCTATTTGTCAGGGCGGCGAAGCTGCCTCGTTTTGTGGAGATCAAGGAGCCGAGCCGGATCATCGGGAAAGATACGGTGGAGAGCGTTCAAGCCGGCCTGTTTTTCGGCACCGTGGGCCAGGTAGACGAGATCGTGGCCAGAATTCAACAGGAGTTGGGTGAAAAGACCACAGTTGTGGCCACAGGGGGACTGGCGGAGCTCATCGCCCATCAATCCCGAACTATTCAGCAGGTATGTCCTGATTTGACCCTGGATGGATTGATGCAGATAGGAGAGAAAATGAGAAACTCATCATCGTGAAGTAAGAAATCCTGGCCATCCATTTTACCCTCCTTTTACTTCCTCTTTTTTCTCATCCTATGAATTTTTCCCTTGCTTTTATCAAAGGCATTGATTATACTATCTGGACTTTAGCACTCTCCCGCAACGAGTGCTAAAAACACGCTGCAACACTATAGCAGCAAGCATGTTACATTATAACTCTCCCGGCTTGAACAGAGGGAGAAAGGAGGTCAGGCCATGAAGGTGAAACCCCTTGCGGATCGCGTGCTGGTGAAGCCTCGGGAGGAGAAAGAGGTGAAGAAAGGCGGTATCATTATCCCCGATACGGCCAAAGAGAAGCCCCAGCAGGGTGAGGTCATCGCTGTGGGCCCGGGGAAGCTCAGCGAAACGGGCCAGAGGATCGCCCTGGAGGTGAAAAAAGGCGATCTCATTCTCTACGGCAAGTATTCGGGTACAGAGGTGACCGTCGGCGGTGAAGAGTATCTGATCATGCGCGAGAGCGACATTTTAGCAGTTGTTTAAAGAAAGTTCGATACCCTCAGACTGTAAGATTCTGAAAAAGGAGGATTTACGTTATGGCCAAGCAAATTGCCTTCGGCTCGTCGGCTCGCGAGTCCTTGAAAAAAGGGGTTGATAAGCTAGCCGAAGCGGTTCGGGTTACCCTGGGCCCAAAGGGCAGAAATGTGGTGTTGGATAGAAAATTCGGCTCTCCCACAGTCACCAAGGATGGCGTGACCGTGGCCAAGGAAATTGAGCTGGAGGATCCGTACGAGAACATGGGTGCTCAGATGGTCAAGGAAGTTGCCTCCAAGACCAGTGATGTGGCCGGGGACGGAACGACCACGGCCACCATCTTGGCTCAGGCCATCTTTCGTGAGGGTCTCAGGAACGTCACTGCTGGAGCCAACCCCATGGCTATCAAACGAGGCGTTGACAAGGCTATTGAGGTTGCCGTCAAAGAATTGCACAGCATCAGCAAACCTACCAAAGACCAGCGTGAAATCGCTCAGGTGGGCACCATTTCCGCCAACAACGACGAAACCATAGGGAACATC
>DAOVRJ010000168.1 GCA_030628225.1 Candidatus Zixiibacteriota bacterium
GCCTACATAATCCGTCATCAGCAGCTGAATTTCTGCTCTATCATGAGAGATCACCACCCATTCCTCGCTGTCGAAAGTTCCCTCTTTGCTCCATGGGGGGATATCCGGAAAGTTGAACGGGCTTTTCGGCGAGGCCTCCCGGGCAGCCGTCTGAACCGCCCGATGCGCAAAGACCACCGCCTCCAGCAGCGAATTGCTGGCCAACCGGTTAGCTCCGTGAACACCCGTATGTGCCACCTCTCCGCAGGCATATAGCCCTTGGATGGCCGTCTGGCCCTCCAAGTTCACCACCACCCCTCCACACATATAATGTGCCGCCGGCACAACGGGGATCCAGCTCTTGGTGATGTCTATCCCCCGGGCGAGGCACTCGCCATAGATATGCGGGAATCTTCTCATCAGGAACTTGGCCTCCAGATGGGTCACGTCCAAATACACACATTCCTGGCCGCTTTTTTTCAGCTCCTGGTCAATGGCCCTGGCCACCACATCCCGGGGCGCCAGATCTCCCCTGGTATCATAATTCTCCATGAAGGCTCTGCCATCGGCCAGCCTTAAAATCCCCCCCTCCCCCCTTACTGCCTCGGAGATAAGGAAAGCCATCGTGCCTGGGTGATAGAGGCTGGTAGGATGAAACTGGGTGAATTCCAGGTTGGCCACCCCAGCCCCGGCACGATAGGCCAGGGCCAGGCCATCTCCGGTGGCAATTTTGGGATTGGTGGTGTTGGAATATAACTGACCGCTTCCACCGGTGGCCAACAGAGTTGCTCTGGCCAGGAATCTCCTGACCGCTTTTCCCTCGGTGTCCAGCACGTAGGCACCCCAGCAGTGTATTTTACCCCGGGAACCTTTGTCCTTCATCTTTAAATGATGCTCGGTGACCAGGTCAACTGCTATGTGATTCTCATAGATGCGAATCTTCTCGCACTCCTTGGCCCGAACCAACAGAGTTCGCTCCAGCTCCCTGCCGGTCATGTCTGCGGCGTGAACGATGCGCTTTCGAGAATGTCCCCCCTCCTGGCCTAGATCTAAAACCTCCTCGCCGGATTCGTCCTTCCGCTTGCTGAACTGCACCCCCCAGGCCATCAGCTCCCTGATCCTCTCCGGTCCCTCCCGCACCACAACCTCCACAGCCTCCCGGTTGTTCAGGTCGACCCCTCCCTTCAAGGTATCCTCGATGTGCAGCTCGAATGTATCGTGGGAGGAGAGCACTGAGGCGATGCCTCCCTGGGCATAGTTTGTGTTGGATTCGGCCTCCTCCTTCTTGGTGACCACCGCCACCGTCCCATACTGGCTCACTTTCAGGGCAAAAGAGAGACCGGCTATTCCGCTGCCGATGACTAAAAAGTCGGTTTGAACGATGTCGGTTTTTGCGGAGCCCAACGAAACCTCCTCGATGAACTGCACGTCTAAGGGAGGAATTTCTATACTGCATGTTGATCGAGTCGATCGAAGCTCGTTAGTTCTTTGAGGATTTCCACACTTCCCTTTTCCCCACCCCAGGATTTAGGGGTTAGGGGAAAACCAGAAAATCATGTTCTACACGGTTAGTTACATATCGGGAGGTGGAGGTGGGGTCCCTAACCCCTGATCCCTAACCCCTGTCTTTCCGGGATCCCTAACTCCTAACCCCAACCCAACCAGGGTATAGGGTATAGGGGTTAGGGAAAAGAATAGAACCAAAAAACTCATGTTATCTCAACCAGGATTTAGGGTTTAGGTGTATAGGGGTTAGGGTTTAGGGGAAAACAAAAAAACCATGTTTTATCACAGTGAGTTGCATGTTGGGTGGCGGAAACGGGGTCACTAACCCCCAACCCCTGATCCCTAATCTCTGTCTTTCCGGGGTCCCTAACCCCTGATCCCTAATCCCTGTCTTTCCGGGGTCACTAATCCCTGTTCCCTAACCCCTAACACCCAACCCCTAACCCCTCTTTTTGAACGGACACCTATTTTTCTTTCCAGGATCCAGGATCGCATCTCCACAATCCCATGCCCAGGATCTTGTCACCTTCTTTGATTAAATAATGTAAATACTCATACAAAGCTCGAACTTAAACGCTCAACAACAAACCTAACAAACCCACAGCCCAGCAGTAAAAGGCGAAATAGCAGAGCTTTCCTCTGCGAACCACCCTGAGCAGGACCTTGATGGCTGCGTAACCGGAGATGTAAGCAGCCATCGTCCCCAGAAATAGGGAGATGAAGGCTGAAGACGATGGAGGCAATCTCCAGAGATCGACGGCCTTCAGGGCCGTGGCCCCCAAAATGGCCGGCAGGGCCAGCAAAAAGGAGAATTTCACCGCCCTGTCCTTATTCACCCCCTGAAAGAGGGCAGCACCGATGGTTGCTCCTGACCGGGAAACACCCGGCAGGATGGCCAGGGCCTGGGCGCAGCCCACCAGAATGGCCTCCTTGATGCCCACGGCCTTTTTCCCCGCTGGTACGTAACGGGTCAGCCAGAGGATCAGGCCGGTGAGCAGAAGCATAAAGGCGACGAGAATGGTACTGGAGAAAGCTTTCTCCACGCCCTCTTCCAATAGAAGACCCACCACGGCCGCGGGTATAGATCCCACCAGGATAAGGCCCGCCAATCTCAGATAAGGATCACCACGGACGCCTCGGCCCACGACAAACCGCCCGCTGGAGAGGATCATGCCACCCACCTCCCGCCGAAAAGCGGTCACCGTGGCCAGCAGGGTCCCGAAATGAACAAAGACCACGAAGGCCAGATCTTCCCCCCCCAGACCCAGGAGGTGCTTTGCCAGGGCCAGATGGCCCGAGCTGCTGATGGGCAAAAATTCGGTGAGCCCCTGCAAGAGTCCCAGGAGGAGAGATTCAATGGCGGACACGCCACCTCCTTAGAGGTTCAAAAAACTTACGGCCGTTTTAAATTACAATGCCGGTGGTAAAAAGGCAAGGAAAATAAAAAAGGACTTGATAACGTTCCTCCGGTGTTCCCACAGGCCAATACCGTCGGGGAGATGGCCAATTATCTGAATTGATGTGTAGGGGGAAGTCTCCCCCTCCCAACCTTTCCACTCCAGGATTCAAGGGGTCAAGGGGCCGAGGGTTCAAGGGAAAAGCAATTCAAAACCTGTTGATGTTCCCAGTGGTGGTGGACGGGGATCGCTCGAATCCCTGAATCCTCGAACCCTTGAATCCTATTTTTCCAGAATCCTGGAATCCTATCTTTTTATCTGGACAAGAATCCACCAAACGCCTTCACCAACAAAGGGCTCCGATCTCTCGGAGCCCTCTCTGTTATACGATGTTCTTTCCGTCACGGCTTTAGCATATAGGTGATCGTGCCGAAAACCCCGAAGTGATCCGGGTCGGCGATGGCGTATCTGGCCTCCAGGCCGCCCCTCAAGTTGGGTGACAGCTCCATCTCCACACCACCCACAGCGTGAAAGCCGATGTCCGTCTCCGAATCATCTGCATCTATGTTCCCCAAATACGGATCCTTGTACTCCCAGCTGCAGCTGAACATGTGCAGGTCCAGCCCGCCGCCGACAAAGGGGCTGACGGTGCTCTGAGTGGGGATCATGTACTTGGCCGTGGCCCCGATCATCAGGTCGCTATAAGACCAGTCGGCCTCCCAACCCATGTAGGACTCGCCATAAGACTTGGACCAGTAGTCCACACTGCCCTCCAGCCTAAGGGCAGGGGTGATGGTGCCCAGATCGACCACCACGCCTATGTCGAAGGTGCCATCGATGGGATCCTCGGGCTTGACGTAGCCCAGCCTGCCGCCAACGCCCATGAAACCGATGTCGGCCGCTGCCGCCATGTCCGCAAACAGCAGACAGGCCAAAACTGACACCAAAATCAGCAACGCTGTTCTTCTCATCCTTCACCTCCTGATTGACAGCACAACGTGAAAGGTTATAGCGGAAGATCGTCGTGCTCCTCGCTCGCCTCTTCCTTCACCCCCTCCGGCGAGCCGGTGGAAGTAACAGTTTACGGAAGCTTGAAAGTCACACCAGCATAAAGCGATGTCGACTTGGTGGACCCACCCTCGGCGAAGATGACCCCATATCGCCCCTCGGCGAAGAACTCAAAGGGAAATAGCGGAAGGCTCACCAGCAGACCACCCAGGGCGTGAGCTCCTGTCTGGGTCTCGGAGTAGTCGGTGTCCAGGGGGATCTCATATGGAACGCCCGTGATGCTCACGCTGGAGCTGACGAAATGCATGCCCAGGCCGGCGCCAACGTACGGCTTGATGGGACTGAGCGGCGGTGAAATGTTGTACTTGGCCGATCCGTACAGGGAGACGATCCGAAAGGTCACATCGGCTTCGACCACCTGCACCCCCGGGATGGAGAAGTCATATTTTTTCTGAGCGTACTCGGCGCTGGCATCCAGATCGATGATCGGCAGGGTACCGATCTTCAGATGGCCCCCTATCAGGGTCATTCCATCAATTTTTTCGTCTGTGTTGGGGTCATCCAGGCTTAATGTTCCCACCCGCAGGCCAAAACCCAGACCAGTCAGGGCATAAGCAGTGCCGCTGCTCAAGAGCAGGATGACAGCCAGAGCTACAGCGCAGCACTTGGTCTTTCTCATTTTGCTCCCCTTTCCTCCTTGCCTTTTCCAGGCTCATGGGTTGGAAGGCAATAAATAACACAAGTTTTCCCTCTTTGTCAACCATTTTTTATCACATCGCCATTAAATCCTTCAAGGTCTCCAGCTCCTCGATGCCGTTTAGTCCGCACTTAATACCGGCGACCAAGTTGGCGAACCGGCTGGCTTTTTGGGAATCCCCAGACCGGGCGTGCTCGGCCACGAAGGCAGCCAGGAACACATCGCCACAGCCGGTGGTGTCCTTGATCTGCATAGGCGAATGGGCGCGGAAACGCTCCAGCCCAACGCCCTCTCCCGAGGCACTGATCATGGCGGAGCCCTCAGCGCCCAGGGTGATCAACAAGACGGAGGATCCGACCTCCATGACTTTCTGGCCAAAGGAGAGCAGAGCCTCTTCCGAGT
Organism: Candidatus Zixiibacteriota bacterium; assembly: GCA_030628225.1. Taxonomy (GTDB): domain Bacteria; phylum SM23-81; class SM23-81; order SM23-81; family SM23-81; genus DAOVRJ01. The sequence goes on from DAOVRJ010000168.1 coordinate 4,990, forward strand.
CCATCTTGGTCCCATAGAACAGCTGTGCCTCCCCCCGATTCACCTGAACCACATCCGCCTGGGCCATCCATTCAGGCCAATTGGACACCTGCCGCCAGTACCGCCGCCCTTTCCGGTCAATGCCCAGAGTCAGGCTGTGCATGTCCGTGTAGATAGTGGCCCTGGTGTTGGCCCTAACCCGCTTCATAGTCTCCAGGGTCAGGTCGCGGCCGGAGATGAAGTTCACCAGCAGAATATCGGCGTCCAAAAATGGGGCGATATGCTCATAGGTCAGGGTCGGCACCCCACCCTCCAGCACCTCCTCCCTTTCGCCGGCTGAACGGTAGGTCAAAATGGCGTGATTGTTCTGCTGCCCAACCACGCGGACGCCATCCAGGGAGATCCGCGGATAGCGGGACAGGATGACCTTGACCGGATCTTGCACATCCCGACCCAGGTTGACCACCGGTAAAATAGCCGTATCCGCCTCCATCAGAATAGCCAGAGACAGGATGCTGTACAGCAGTCCGCCGTAGCTTTCCCTGACCTGCCCACCGGGCAGCAGAATGGTATCCCGGTTAATGGTGCCCAGAACGGCTATTCTGGTCACGGAGTTTTCTCCTCCTGTTCCAGAATGGCATCGATGGCCTGCAGAACTTGCCGGGGAGAGATCTCCCTCATGCAGGCGAAAGTCCTCC
>DAOVRJ010000248.1 GCA_030628225.1 Candidatus Zixiibacteriota bacterium
AGAAAGGGGGTGAGACAGATGATTTACTCTTCTCCAGATCTGGAGATAGTGGAGGAGTTCGAGGGCGACGATCAGTTTTACGCCCCCAAGATCCCATGGTTGACCTTGGCGGCCTGTATTCTGATCACCGTGGGGCAAACCCTGGCCGGGCCTTAATGGCCGTTTTTGATGGATGATAACCCTCAAACGAGAGGGAAGTCTAGGTCTCGGCGGCGAGTTCAGGCTTGCCGTCGAGACCTCATGAGAGGAGAATACATGGCTATGGCAGAGTATCGAGTGCCATATCGCCGAAGTATCTATTGGAAGATAGACAAAAGAGAGACCCAGCCAAGAATCATTGTATACTCTTTTCGTGGACTGATTCGCTTGAATGGGGTGGCCTCCCTGATCTGGGGGTTAATAGACGGTCATCACACCGTGGAGGAGATACTTATCGCCCTGAGGGACCATTTTCCCGATGTACCCACGGAGCGATTGAGAGAGGATTTGGAGGGTTTCTTGAGATTTGCTGAGGACAACAGCCTTATTCTGCGCCATTGGTCCCCTCTGCAACCCTATGAGGTCATTTCAGAGGAGTTGGTGCCATGATTGACCTGGCCCTGATTTCATCGCCCACGTCCAGCCCTTTAGCGGCCTCAGCAGCAGAGTTCGCCAGCACCCCGCCTCTTGGTCTGGCATACCTGGCTGCAGTGCTGCGCAAGAACAGATATGAGGTGCAGATCGTAGATATGAACTTGAGGTGCTGCACTCCCAAGTATCTCCGGCGATTTTTAGCCATCAAACGGCCTCGAATGGTAGGAATCTCCACCCTGACGGAGTCCTATCCCAATGCCGTTCGTATCGCTAAAATAGTCAAGGAATTCTGCAGAGAAATTTCCGTGGTAGTAGGTGGTCCGCACGTCACATTTATGGTTGAGCAGGTGTTGAACCACAACTGTTTTGACTTTGTGATCTGTCGCGAGGGGGAACTTACCTTACTGGAGCTGGCCAATTACCAGCTTCGTGGAGAGGGTCACCTGGAGGAAATTCTGGGGCTCTGCTGGCGAAGCAGAGATGGAATACACAGGGCTCCACCTCGACCCCTTATTGAGGGGCTGGATAATTATCCGTTGCCGGCACGCGATCTTTTACCCATGGAAAAATACCATAATGCAGGAGCTCTCATCACCGGCCGAGGCTGTCCCGGCAGGTGCATATTCTGTTCTGCTGGAGCCATGTCCGGCGGGCGTTATCGGAAGCGCAGTCCCCAAAACGTGTTGTCCGAGCTACATGTCTTGCGTCAGATGAAGGTCAGATCCTTGATATTCGTCGATGATTCTCTGACCGCAAACCTGGAGAGACTGGACCGAATTCTCTTTATGATGGAGCAAGAGGGAATCGGCCTGCCCTGGGTCTGTGAGTCGAGAGTGGACATCGAGGATCCGGCTTTTTTTGAGAGGATGGCCCGGGCAGGGTGCACAAATGTGCAGTTGGGAGTTGAATCCGGCTCTCAGCGGGTGCTGTCCAAGCTGGCAAAGGGGACGAATCTCGACCAGGTGCTGGCGGCTGTGGAGGGAGCCTCCCGGGCGGGCATCGGCCCTATGTGCAGTTTTATGATTGGGTTACCAGAGGATACGATGGAGACAGCCATGCAGACCATACAGTTTGCCGAGGAGCTGCAGAGGGACTATTATGCCCAGGTGGGGATTTCCATTGCCACCCCTTTTCCGGGAACTCCCATGTTTCGAAAAGCCCGGCGACTGGGGTTAACCATAAAGGAGAAGGACTACGAGCTGTATAATCTTCACACTCCCGTTATGGAGACCAAACATCTGAGCATAGAGCAGATTAGAAACCTGCATTTTGAATCGGTAGAACGGCTGCGTAGAACGGCCAGACCTGGAATGTGGAGTCTTTTTCCGCCCCCACCCGACCTGAGTCGAAGTGAAGTATACGATTTTCAGCAATATCTGTATTAAGATGAAAAAGGGCAGTATTGCTGATCTATAGTCTGATGGAAAAGCTCTCTGTTTCCACAGGGCGCTGCGGGCTTTGGCAGATCATCTGCAATCCGGCAAGTTCATGGAAATCCCGTTTCATCTAAGACCACTAATAGTATCCTCCGGTGCCAGTTTAATGTGTCAGGTAGGGGGAACACGTGCAGGCAAGAAAGTCTGAGGGGATGTGCTGACCAAGCACAGACACGTTGCTAGCGATACAATAACATTGTTGGGCCGGAAAAGATTATCTAGGCGCTATTGGGCCGTGATTGAAGAGGTGATGATTTTAACGAAGAGGAAAAGCAAGTCACAGTCCATGAAGAGGAGAGGGTACCGGCTCAGAGTGTATTCTCTTTCAGAGGGAGTTGGGCGAAAGCCATTTGGGGCATTCCTGTTTCTGAACAGCAGGTTATATGGCTCTTTTTTTGGGGCTATTCTCAACGGGATGCTTCTGGCCATCGTCATGGCCATACTTCTCATCCATTGGTGGATCCGTGGATCATGTACAATCCTTTTCTGGACTCTTGGGCAGTTTCTTATCCTGCCTTTCTTGATGGCTGGTGAGGAATTCTTGCACCTGTTGATTTTTCTTCAGAAAGGGCGGTTAGCAGAAGCCCTGGATCTGGTCGTGGTGTATAAAATGACCTCCAGGGGGAGAAAACTAATCTGTTATGGCGGTGCTGTGCGTTTCCGGGGTGTACTGGAGCCTATAGATAAAATCCATATTTCGGCTCCCGGCCCCCTGGTCAGCCTGCTCCTGGCCATGGCCGTGTGGTTGACCATCTCCCTGCATTCCGGATCGATTTTCGGAGAAGCACTTCACATCCAGTTTCTGCCCATCATCTTCTACCTGCTCAGTTCACTATGGCCCTTTAGAACCGTTTTGCCCACGGATATGGTCAATATCCTCCGGGCCAGAAAGGAGGGCCATTTTAGCATGTGGCGAACTTTGGGGGCTTGCCTGGCCAGTCTGTGGTTGATCCGGATATCCCTGATCCAGCTTTTGCGGAGAAAGTAAGGTCATGAGGTTTCGGTACCGTCTGGGAACGATGTTGTGCCTGATATTCGTTCTTTTCCCTTCGGCCCCGTCTCGCGCGAATGATCAGCGGCTCTGCTACTATATCGATGCCGCTTTGGACGAGAAGGAATTGCTGCTGCGTGCCCACCAGCTGGTCTTGGTGAGCAACTGGGCAAAAGAACCCCTGAACAGGTTGTATTTTCACCTTTTTCCCAATGAGTTTGCCGCCGTGAAGGGAACAGAGTTGCGGCGTTTATCCGCCGGGCTGGATGCTTTTGAGGATCCCCTGGCCGCTTTTCCCCCAAAGGAGAAAGGTGGATATATAGAGATTCAATCCGTGCTGGTGGATGGGCAGATCGCCGAATACGTGGTCCGGGGAACCTGGATGGCGGTTTTGCTGCCTCAGGTTCTTCCTCCCGGGGATCAAATGGGGGTTGAAATCACGTTCAGCACTAAAATTCCTTGTTTCAATTCCTATTTTGGTTACTGGAAAGGGATCTATACAATGGCCATTTGGTACC
>DAOVRJ010000173.1 GCA_030628225.1 Candidatus Zixiibacteriota bacterium
CATTGTGGCTGGCGGTGATCATGGCCCCGGCGGGGATGTCCAGATGGTGCTGGGCGAAATACAGAGCCGGAGAGACCAGCAGGCCGGCGTCCACCACGTGAGCACCGGTGGAAAGCAGGCCTAGAACGAAGGCGTTCTTGACGTTCTGAGAATATGACCGGAAGTCATGTCCCACCACCACCTGAGGATCTTTCGGGAAGCCGTCAAGATGCTCGAACAGCCAGCTCCCGAAGGCTTTGCCCAAAACCGTCAGCCCGCTGTAGTTCAGCTCCGGCTCCTCTCCGCCTTCCAGGCGCCAGCGCACGTCGTATTCCCGGAAGCCGGTGGGCTTGATCAGCGGTTTGTCGAAGAAGTCCGCCGAGTTGGACGGTACGCCATCGGGGAAGATGTGAGTTTCGTCGCTCATGTTTCGGCCTCCTGGTTCCGTTGAATTTTTTTATTGACGATTGGTCGCTTCTGAATAGCTATGGCCGGTTTGAAGATAGCAATGAAGCTGTTTTTCGGCAAGAACTTTTTGTTTAAATGGGGACACATCCCATTTTTCCTTTCTCCAAAATGGGATGTGTCCCCATTTTCACACATTTTCACATTTCTTCATTTCTTCCTTGACAGACGGTTATCATCATGATGAAATTATATTTACTATGCCAAGGATTGCGAGAGTGGTCATATCAGGGTATCCATATCATATCATTCAAAGAGGCAATAATCGCCAGGCGATTTTCTTTGAGGATGAGGATAGGAGAGGGTACCTTGATTTACTCAAAAGCTACAGTAAGAAATGGGTGTGCAAGATTTTGGCCTATTGTCTGATGGGCAATCATGTGCACCTTTTGGTTGAGCCAAGCAAAGAAATCAGTTTATCAAAGCTCATGCAGGGAGTGAGTCTCTGCTATACCCAGATGGTGAATCGGAAATACCAGCGGACGGGACGGCTGTGGGAGTGCCGTTACCATTCATGCTTAGTTGAAAAGGATACGTATCTCTTAGCTGTAGGCAGATATATCGAATGTAATCCAGTAAGAGCAGGTATCGTAAGAACTGCCGCTGAGTATGAATGGTCAAGTGCTAAGGTCCATGTTTTAGGGAAGGACGATCCAGTATTGAGGGACTCCCACTGGCTCATAGAAAGAATAGACCTTCAGCACTATGGTAGTTATTTAAGAGAAGAAGAATCGCAAAACGAGCTGCGGGCCATCCGTTGTATGACTCAGCGGGGGTTGCCATTAGGCACTCTGAAGTTTCAGCAGGAGATTGAGCAGGCACTAAAAAGGAAACTGATCCCTCGCCCCAGAGGTAGGCCACGCAAGAAAGCGGGTAGCGGAAAATAGGATGTGTCCCTATTTTCTATTTACCGCTGAACTCGGCTACCAACTCATCCACACTCTGCCTGATCTCATCCCGGGCGGCCCGGTAGACCGTAATGGGATGGTCGTGGGGGTCCTTCACCGGCCAGTCCCGCATTTCCCCGGAAAAGCCGCCGGGGCAAATACCATTGGAAACGCCACAAAGGGTCACCACCACATCCTGGTCAAGCACATCGACATCCTCCAGACGCTTAGGAATCTGTCCGGAGATGTCCACACCGGTCCCCATCATGACCACCACTGCTTGGGGATCAACTCGCCAGTGGGGCATCAGCCCTGCGCTGGTTACTTGAAAGCGGTTGCCGCCCAACTTGCGCAAAAACCCCTCGGCCATCTGGCTGCGGGCGGCATTGCCTATGCAGACGAATAGCACCTTGATTGGTTTGGTTTTGTCCCCCTTCATCCGGTTCCTCCTCCGGTGCGTCGCGGAGCGTGTCGTGGCCGTGTGCCGGAAAGATCACGCCCAGGATTCTGTTGGTAGATCTCAGAAAGTATCCCCCCACTTCTCGTCAAAATAGTCCAGCTTGTGCAGCGGCATGACGACGCTGGAGGCTATGTTGGAGAGGTGTAAGCATACCCTCTTCAGGTACCGAGCGAGGAGCGTGTAGAGAACGGCCTCTCGACAGGCCATGCTGTTCTCCAGCAGCTGCGTTATAACGGCGTCGCACTCCTTGGCCAGCCGTCTGCTCTTCTCCACCGCTTCGTGACCCAACTTCTTGTCGGACTGGCAGAAGGCCTGGACCGTGGGATCGAAGAGGCCCTCTGTCTCGCGCAGGATGCTGCCGAAGCAGTCTTCGTACTTCCCGCCATCCAGCTTGCCCCCCAGCGCCTCCGCCACCTCATACATGTTCTTGCAGATGTCGCCGATCCGCTCCGCGTCTTTGGTGATGCTCATCAGGATAAGGCTTATGGCGACGTCGGAGCCAGGAGAGACGATCAGGTGCTCCACCAGTTGCTTGCGGATCTTCCGCTGGATGTGGTTGATCTTCCGGTCGGTCTCGTAGATCATACGGTGAGTGTCGCCGGATAGTTCCTGCTTGCCGGCGAGGACATCGGCGATGGGGCGATACATGTGGATGGCCTCGGCCAGCATCTGTTCCATCTCGGAGATCATCTGCTTGAGGAGAGGGCGTTGCCTTAGCGCATCGATGAGTTTCTTGAACATTCTGTACCTCCTGGAAAGACTCGGTTTCGATGCTCGTTTGTCGTCGTTGAAACTTGAAAAAGCCGATCCTAGATCCTAGATCCTGGATCCTGGAAAACAACAACCCCCAGCGAAGATCATCTTTTTCTATCCAGTATCAAGTATCCAGCATCCAGGATCCGCCTTTCTCACCAGCTTCCAGATTTCTGCAAAGTCCTAAAATAGGTTGCTCAACAGTATCAGTAACGCTGGCAGGGCGAAAAACAGACCTATGATATATAGTAAGGCGGTGTATCCTTTTGCCCGGGCAGCAAAATTGGCAAGCCTGGTGGCCAAAAAGATCGGGATCCGCCGTATGGGCCGGAACGGATAAACGAGAAGGATCCCGCAGATATTGAACAGCAGGTGCACGATGGCTATGGTCAGCCCCCGGGCGTCGCCGGCCAGGGATGCCAACAAAGCGGTGACGGTGGTGCCCATATTGGCTCCCAGGGCGATGGGGAAGATCTGTTCCAGGCGCACGATCCCCGCTCCGGCCAGAGGCACCAGCAGTGAGGTGGTCACGGAACTGCTCTGGATGATCGCCGTCACGCCGCACCCCACCAATATGCCGATGGCCCCGCTTTTTCCCATCAGCCTGTCCAGCACCACCTCGACCCGCTTCAGCGCCAGGCTCTTGGCCTGCGCTACGATAAAATAAAGTGATAGAAGCAGCAGGACGATGCCGGTTATGGCCACAACCACTGCGGTATGTTCCCCGGCAAGCCTGCTGATCAGGGAGACGATCTGTGCGACTGCCGGGGTCACTATTTTCTTCACCGGGCTGGCAAATGTGACGCTCTCCGTGCCAACCAGGAGAGTTGAGATAGCCTGAGCCGAATGACGCAGAAAACCGGTGGCCAGCTCCAGTGGGAATAGTACGATAACGGTGAGGACGTTGAAGAAATCGTGCACGGTGGCGGCGCCCATCGCTCTGCGGAACTCCTCGGGCCTGGTGATATGTCCCATGGAAACGATTGTGGATGTTACAGTTGTTCCGATATTCGCCCCCATAACGATGGGCACAGCGTTCTCGAGAGAGAGGATTCCAGCGGCTACGAAGCCGACGACGGTGCAGGTGGTCGTCGAGGAGCTCTGCACAAGACTGGTGGCCAGGATCCCGATAAAGAGACCGACGAAGGGGTTGGATGTGCTGCTGATCAGTCGCTCGGCGAACCCGCCCCCGAACATCTCGAACCCGGTGCCCAGGAGCTTGATGCTGACCAGAAATAAATAGAGAAACACGCCTAAACTGAGGGCCTGCTGGATGTTCTTAATGTATGCTGGCCAGTGTCGACTCTGGACCATGGATTCTCCCGCCGCAAAAATGCGGTATCGCGATGGTGAAGTTGTGCCGCCTGATGTGCCCTGACGGTCTCAGGTGTTGTCGCTGACTCCCGGTGCAGTGGCCTCTTTTATGTTCGCCGTCCTCAGGTGGTGGCGACCATGTCCGGCTACAGTCTGTCAGGTAACAAAAAAACCATAAGGGGTGCTCGCAGCGCAACATTATGCGTAACACCTCTTATGGCGCAATAGAAACTGGAGGTCTCCGGACAGGCAAAGGCTCTCGACCTCCCAAAATTTGGGTTATATGGTTAAGTTTTCTGTCTGTAATGAGCGGAGAGAGAGGGATTCGAACCCTCGGCGGAACTTTTGGCCCCGCACACGATTTCCAGTCGTGCACCTTCGACCAGCTCGGTCATCTCTCCGATGGATCATAGTTAAGAGAGTTCCGAGAGTTTGGAGAGTTTAGAGAGTTCTGAAAGATTCCTATCGGATGATTTTCCTCAACTCTTAACTCACTCAACCCCCTAAACTCGCTTAACTCTCAGAACTCTCCAAACTCTCTAAACTAGAAAATATAAGGCGGAGAGGGAGGGATTCGAACCCCCGGTATCCGAAGATACAACGGTTTTCGAGACCGCCCCGATAAACCAGGCTCTGGCACCTCTCCACCGATAGGTTTACCAGATCTCCGCCTCTTGCCCATCCCCCTTAAGACGCAGCTGCCGAAAAAACGACCTCAGCAGCTCTGAGGCCTGATCTGCCAGGATGCCATCGGTTAGCTCTAGGTTATGATTGAGGCGACGATCTTGTACTATGTTAAATAACGAACCGCAGGCGCCCGCTTTTGGATCCCGGGCACCGTAGACCAGACGCTTGACCCGCGCCCACACCAATGCCCCGGCACACATGGGGCATGGCTCGATGGTCACGTAGAGGCTCGCTCCGATCAATCTCCTGGATCTCAGGTGTGTGGCGGCCGCCCCGATGGCCAATATCTCAGCGTGGGCCGTGGGATCCTGAAGGCCCTCCATCTGATTATGGCCGCGTCCGATGAGCCTCCCCTCCGAAACGACAACGGCCCCAACGGGTACTTCGCCTTCCCGATAGGCCGTCTCGGCCTCGGCCAAGGCTTGCAGCATCCACCTCTCGTCCTCGGTCAAGGACCTCGCCCCCAAATAAAAAGTGGCGCGCCCAGGAGGAGTCGAACCCCCAACCCCCTGATCCGTAGTCAGGTACTCTATCCAATTGAGCTATGGGCGCGCTGAGTAGCGCCAACGGGAATTGAACCCGTGTCTCCGCCTTGAGAGGGCGGTGTCCTTACCCCTAGACGATGGCGCCGAATATGGCTGGGGTGCAGGGATTTGAACCCCGATAACATGATCCAGAGTCATGTGTCCTGCCGTTGGACGACACCCCAGTAACTTCACAAACGCAAACAGTTGAGAGGAGTATGGTGTATATTGCTACTGAAACTCGAAGCTCGGTTGTCGGCGTCGAAACTCGTGAACGCCCCCAACAAGTAGTCCCCAGTGTTTTCCCTGCCTACTCCCACTGGTGCAGTTGTGGGGGGAGGGGCAAATTTTCAATTTAAAATTTGCACTTTGCAATTTGAAATGCGACCTTCGAAGAAGGTCGTCAAGCTGTCTTCCGCCACCCCCTCTGCGGAATGATTTGGGAATAGTTCTAAGTTGA
>DAOVRJ010000127.1 GCA_030628225.1 Candidatus Zixiibacteriota bacterium
GAATTTCATATAGCCATTGATTCCCAATATGTCGGTGGACTTTATAAGCTTGCGAAATTTCGTTATATTTATGTTATCTATTTCATACACCGTATAAAGCGAAAGTTGTCAATGGTGGTATCTCCTCCTTGGACTGGCGGTATGAAAGTCGGTGTGTTTGCAAGCAGGTCACCAGTGCGACCGAACCCTATCGGTCTTAGCGTTGTTCGTATAAAGCACATTGTAGATAACGAGATTCACACATCGGGTCTAGATGTGTTTGATGGAACTCCACTACTTGACATCAAACCATATATAAAAGACCTGGATACAAAATCCGATGCCAATTATGGTTGGATCGAAAAAATGGATGACCATGAACATCTCCTTTTACATATTAAAGGTATTCCCCATGATTACTAAATAAAATGCAGATGAATGCAACTTCATATAACAGAGCGTATCTGGCTTCTCTACGCTTCGCCCAAATTCCCCTTCGGGGAACTTCAGATACGCTCGAAACGTTAAATGAAAAAATCGGGCAGTTTTTAAGAAGAAATACGGATATGAACGATAGGAGGATTATCATAAAGTGACACATCCAATCTGCAATTTAATTCTAAAGACTATGAGAAAATCAATTTTTATATCAGCTATCGGTGTTGTTTTCCTATTATCTGCGTGTAGCCAACAAACTTCTACAAACGACCAAAGTCAAAACGAAAACTTTCCTGCGCCTGAACAACAATCGGATCAAATGCAAAAAGATAATCACGAATTGCCAGAGGATCTGAAGCTTTATGAAAATGCCGATTATAAATTTAAGGCCAAGATATTTTCTCATTGGGACATACAAAAAGCTGGTTGTCCTTTTAAGACAAAAGGAGAACATCTATGCGATATATTTTTTGTGGAGCCTGGGCCTAATTACACTAATGACCCAGTTGACAGAGAAGTTAGGTTTACGGTAAGTATTTATAAATCATCGACTTCAGATTCAATTTTACAAGAGACATATGCCGGGGAAATAATACAGGAAAATGACTTTATGGTAGGAAATATAAATGGCAGAGAGTATATTTTTAAAGTAAGGAGCATGATCGAAGATAAGATAGTTAGGCTGAGGAAGTTAATAATAAAAACAGGAAAATATGCCTATGTCATTCACAGCGATCTTTGTGATGATGAAAAAAAAGAATGCGATCGGATCCTATCCAGTTTCGTTTTTACGAACTAACGGGAATCAGCAGGACATCGACAACGGCAGGTATCTGGCTTGGCAGAAAGAAGCTTTTGCGATACAGCAGATGCACTCGAATGTCATCTGCCACGTGTCCCCAAGTTTCACCCGCGTCAGAACTCGCCACACATTTTCGAAAGGAGGGTTTCGATGAACAAGCTCCTCGCTCTCACGCTCATTCTCTCGCTGGCCTGTTTGAATATCATCGGCTGTGGCGGCGGAGAAAAAAAAGAGTCCGCACCAGCAACTGAGCAGGAGGCAAAAGGCACTACCACCCCTGCGCCGATAGAGGAAACCGCTGCGGTAACCCTCACCTGGGAGCAGATCCCGGTCTATCCTGGGGCCAGTCTGGAGGAGGAATTCACCATCACAGATAACCCGCAGTATGAATTGTTTGAAAGGCGGCTCTACAAAACCCAGGAGGCACCGAAAAAGATCGACGCTTTCTACAGGGATCAGATGTCCAAGAAAGGTTGGAAAAGTTTTGGGCATTACGAAATGGACGGGGTCTTTGAGAGCACCTGGGGCACAAAGGATAAGAACATCCTGTGTTGGGTGAAAACCAAGGAAACTCGCCTCGGGGGAAGTACCGATATTAATATCCTCAGGGCGGAGGGAAAGAAGTAGTTGCCGGTAGCAGACGAGGATATTTTTCCTTCACTACACGGTGAGCTCTCGACATTCGACGTGAGAAAAACCTACGGCCAGAAACAAAAGTAAACACCATCTCAAAAGGTGATGGATACGACTCAGATGGAAGAGGAACGAGCAGACAAAGAGAACCACATTGAAGAAGGACACACAGGTATTCCGCTATACGATCCGGTGGAACTGGCCAAAAAGCTGCAGAAAATCGTCCTGCGGGCTAGCCAGCGCAAATACTACCGTCTGGCCAGGGCCGGGCGCTGGTACGGCGGGATTGCCACTGCCGACTGCTGCGGCTGTAATCTGCGGTGTGTGTTCTGCTGGAGCGGGAAGCCCCGGGATAACCCGGACAAGGTGGGCACTTTTTACGAATCCCAACAGGTGGCCAGAGCTCTGGTCACCTGCGCCCGGAAGCACCGCTACCAGCTGGTGCGCATCAGCGGCAACGAGCCCACCCTGGGCAGGGACCATCTCCTCCAGGTCATCCGTGCCGTGGAGCGGGCCGGCCTGGCTTTCATGCTGGAGACCAACGGCACTCTTATCGACCTGTCTTTGGCCAAAGCTCTATCCTCCTTCGCCAAGGTGCACGTCCGCGTCTCCCTGAAGGGAACCGATGCAGAGGAATTTTCCCGGCTGACCGGCGCGCGCCCGGAGGGCTTCTCCCTTCAGCTATCTGCGCTGGAGAACCTTTTGGTGGCGGGGGTAAGTTGTCATCCTGCCGTGGTGACCTCCTTCAGCTCCTCAGATAACCTAAGGCAACTCAAAAAGACGCTGCAGACTATCCATCCAGAGTTGGTTCCCAATCTGGAAGAGGAAACGATCATCCTATACCCCCACGTGGCCCGGCGGCTGAAGCAGGCTGGTCTATATCCCAGAGAGGCGTATCGTCCGTAATCTTGGATTCTCCGGAGAAGACAAAATCGGATTTGCCCGGCTTTCTTCAGCTGGCTAAAGGGAGGGAGAATATCCTGCTTCTCCCTTTTTTATTCGGGGAAGCCCATAAAAAAACCGCCATGACCTGGCGGGGCTGACCACCTGAATGTCCGTTATCCCTCATTCGGTACTCCGGTATACTCGATAATCAATCTCCGGGAAGATATTGTCCCTGCCCTCGATCTCCTCCAACCAGCCGCCATCGATCCGGCTATCCTTGATCTCCTGATACAACCTGGTAAATCGCAGAATGTGATCCTTGGTCCGGCGTATACCATAGAATGCCGTATCACCCCCCTTCATCATAAAAGCCCAATCGCTGCTTTGAGCCAACAAAAGCTCCCGGGCCGCCTGATTCAAGGCCCTGTTCTCCAATGAGGTGGGCTGCGTCTTCTCGTCGGCCAGCTCCGTCATTCGCTCTGCGGCCTTGTGCAGATGACGGTAAATCCAGTCGTTGCTCCCATCCAACCAAACATCGTTGTAGCCCTTATGACCCCAGCTGGACGCAGATGGAGTGGAAACCTGGTGGGTGGGATACATCTCCAGATATTCGCTGAGGGTGATCATTCTGAAGACCTTTTGCTCAAAAGCCACCTTACGCAATAACATCTCCAGCCATTGGGGACCCTCATACCACCAGTGACCGAAAAGCTCCGCATCGTAGGGAGCCACCACAATGGGCGGTTTGCCCATGAAATCTCGAAGATACTCGATCTGCCGCTCCCGGTTGAACATAAAATTCCCGGCATGTTCAGCGGCCTTCTCCCTCCCGCCTCAGGTCGTTCCCTCAACACCTGCTTCTGGAAATTGACTGTGTGGCAACAATTTCTCAGGTTTCTTCTGGAGATCACGGGAGCTATTTCCCTGCTCCCTCCCTTCGGAAAGGTCATACATCCTGGCGCACTCGTCCCCCACGCTCATCCAGGACTCATCCTGCACATCGGATATGCCGGCACGAGGAGTGGTCACCACGTTGGACCGGGCCAGGGGCGAAAAGCGTTCCTGGTCGTCCAGCAGACCGATCTCCACACAATAGGAGCGATTAGAGGCGGGAACGTTGATATGCCAGTTATTGCTCCCGTCAGTGATCTCGATATCGAACATTCGGCGAGCTTTCCGACCATCGTCAGCCGGGCCGGCTATCTGGTATACCCGGAGAGCCATTTCTAACCCCTGATCTCCTGTGCCCGATGAGATCTGAACCTCCATCAGCCGCGCAGCCGTGATCTCCCAGTAGGCAAAAATCCAGTGAGGATCTCGAACCATCAGCACGATTCTGTTATCGCCATAGTTCATGGGGAGCTCCTGAAACTCGGGAGGTATCGACTCCTCTGGCTTTTCTGGCGGGCTGTATTTAGACTGCTCTACCTTCTGCTCCTCTGTGGACTGGACAACCGGAGAGATAGGCTTTTGGGGGGGAGCAAAAATGTCGTGATTCACCCTTCCCCAAAGATGGCTCAACAGCTTCTTCTTGCTCATCGATCGCCATCCGGGAATTCCCGCTTGCTGAGCAAGTGCCTGAAGCTCTTTTTTAGTTTTGGAGTGCAAATGGCCTCGACCCATAACACGACCTTTCTGACCAGTTCTGTGCGGACATCTCTGTTTTCATAAAGATGTTTTCTCGCCGTAAAACAATTTAAATTATCAATTTCAGGCGAAAATGTCAAGCCTCTTTGAAAAAAAGAGCCTGCCGGCGAAACAGACCCGTTTTTCCCATGCTGATTTACCGCATTCTGTTAAGATTTTTGAAGATTTTTCCTCTTTCATGTAAAATAGAACTTGTGGATTCGAGATTGGAGATTCGAGAATCGAGAATCGGAAGGGCTGTGTAATCTTCAATTTTCATTTTGCAATTTGAAGTGAATTACCCCCGCTCACGAGCGGCGGTATCCTGCCATGTTTTTACGAATGGGGAGTTGGGTTGCACTCCGAGCTCCGCACTCCGAGTTCCAAACTCTCTCAACTCTCTCAACTCTCCAAACTCGCTCAACTCTCTATCTCTATTGGGTCCGTACCTCGTCGCCGGCGGCAATCTCACCATCCTCCTCAACCACCTCGGCCCTGGAAAGGTGTGCCGATTTGACGAAGCTCACCCGGATGCGACCAACCCTCTTGTCGGTATATCCTAAAAGCTCGTCCGTCAGGGGATCGCGCAGCTCATCTCCCCGGGTATAGACCACGAACTCATCACCGGGACTGATCTCATCCTCATACCCGCGATTAAAGTACACCTGCCCGTCCTCCACGGATAAAATGATCGCCGGGCCAACAGCAGAGCTTAGATCTCTTTGCGGTGGCAGAACCACCTTGATCTTCTCCACCATGTCGGTCAACATGGTATCTATGGCTTTGCCGGCGATGGTGCTCATGAAAGTTTCCGAGCCGAACTCCAGCCGATCCAGCATTTCGTACTCTTTCATCTGCTCGGTGGGCCGGCCCAGAAAGGTAAGTCCCAACCCTTTCTGTTTGATCTCGCCCTTAGACTCGGCCTCCAGCAGCGCAGCAGCTTTCCCGCGCTCCCAGAGGAAAAAATTCACCCTCACCCCCGCGCGATAGGCCTGGAACCCGCCCACCGAGGGTGTGGCAATGCCGAAAGAGGAGATGCCGAAATCCTCCACCATCCCACAGACCAGAAAGCCCACCTTCAATGAATCAAAGAGTGCCGCAAAATTCTCCGTCCGCCCCCCTTCCCGGCACTTCATGTCTTCAATCCTGTCCAGGGAGTCCAGATCGACCACCACATATCCGGCAATCTGGGCCAGACGCGCTGACAACAGCTGGGATATGCCACACCCCAAATCCCAGTTACCCGCAAACCCGCTGTGGTCCTCAAAGGGGAGCACCGTCATGCTATGGGCAGCCCACGCCGGGCCAGTCTGAATAATCAGCATAACCGCAAAGACCGCGATGGCGTTTCGACCAATATAAGTATGTCCCCTCATGGGCTGTCTTCTCCAAGAAAAGAAATCGAAGATCGAGATCCTGAAAGGCACTCCCATCTCGAAACAGAGCCGGGATCAATATAGCACAGGTGAATGTCCCGGTCAACCATTTTGCACCGCCGCAGGACAGGAAAACTGGAGAAACGGGCGCTGGAAAGTTGCCTGCCCAGGCTGAAGCGTGCTGTTGTTTTCCGCGGGTTTTCGTGAATCAACGGGATGAGGTCCGCCGGCCCAAGGGGAATACTGGGCAACAGAAAATATTTATGAGAAGAGAAAAATCGCTCGGCGGACCCGCAAAGGTAAATCTTCTTCGGCGTGAGGGACCAATGAGCAATCTTCGACTAAAGCCAATGCTTTTTGGGCAGAGACCAGCTTGTCTCCTTGCTCTCCCGGATTTGATCCCGCAGCACTCGCAGCTCCCTGCGGAGACGTGATGGGCCCCGCTCCTGTTTCACAATGGTGTAGGCCATTTCCCCGAGGCTCTTGATCACCAGCCCCACTCGCAGGCGGGGCGCCAGAACAGAGGAGATGATCAGGCTGCCGGACACCCCTTTTTGCAGATCGCAGAGCAGCTGGAAACCTTTTTTGGTTTCCAGCTCCAAAAGGCAAAGGTCGAAGTTGGGCATCAAACGGGGACTATCGTCCATCTGCTGGGCGGGAAATCCCCCCAACGTCTCCAGCATCTCCAACACCGGCACTTCTCCGTACAGCTTTTTGAGCCTCATTCGACGCATGGTACCCAGCCGTTGGGGACCGGAGTGAATCACAACCTGGAAAACCCACATCTCTTTAGGACGCAGGCCGTGCCTTTTCCTCAAAAATCTGCCGAAGGCCAGAAGGATTGCCCCGGGGGCCACCACAACATCCACTCGCTGATCCCGGCCCTTCTCATAGACCAGCTGGAAGCGCCGCTCCCAATCCTCAGCGGACAGACCCAATCCCAGATCGTCCAGCTCCGTCTGCCGGGGAACCAGCCCCATCACCCCTTTCTCAGCCAAGTGGCGGGCATATATACCGGAGGAGTAACCACAGGGAATTTCCTTCCCCCCCCTGGTTTTGAAGATTTCGCGGCGCGATGGAGGGTTCAGGTTCAAACACATGGGCTGCAGCATGTCATGACGATCTCGACGATACAGAAAACTCAGCAGCGCCCGGGGCTGACAGGTCAACCTCTGATCCAGATCCACCTTGATCAGAGGGAAGGTCTGCGGCTCACCACCACTGGAGGAGTTAACCGCCCACTCAACGGGATGC
>DAOVRJ010000223.1 GCA_030628225.1 Candidatus Zixiibacteriota bacterium
AATACGGAAAGAAAATTCCTGTTATCACAGGAGGTGGTATTTATAACGGAAAAGATATTGCGCGAATGCTTTCCCTGGGCGCTTCAGGTGTTCAGATGGGAACACGTTTTGTCTGTACCAAAGAATGCGATGTGTCTCAGCAATTCAAGCAAGCTTATCTGGAAGCCAAGCAAGAGGACATCGTTATTATTAAAAGTCCTGTTGGTATGCCTGGACGGGCGATAAATAACCGTTTTTTAAAGGACATTGAAGTTAAAGGAAAGCTGAAAATAAATTGTCCTTATAGATGTCTCACGGCCTGTAAAGTCAAAACTGCGAGATACTGTATTGCCCTGGCTCTTGTGAATTCCTATTTTGGTGATGTGGACCACGGCCTCATTTTCTGCGGGCAAAATGCGTATCGTGTTGATAAAATCATCGCTGTTAAAGAACTTATCCAGGAACTTCTCTGTGAGCTCAAAGAAGCATAAGAGAATTTTTCGAGGACGACCCTTCGCCCCACGACCACCCTGGTGGGCAGTCGGCAGGACCCGACCCCACCGTCCAAGAGATATTGATTCCTCGCCGCGGCTAATGCGCCAGCCGTTATACCTCAATAACAATACTGAACCACCAATCATAAATCCCCAAAAAGATAGCTGCGCAAGTTACTGAAAATAGTGCACCACCCCTTTTTACCAATCCCCCCCCACACACACACATAAAAAAACCCCCCTGGCGCTTCTCGCCGGCGGGGCATCTCATATCTTCACCTATCCCTCCCTCCCCCAGCCAGTACAAAATCCTCCCACAGTTCTCACAAACCTTCACGCTCTCGTGTCTCTTGACGGTCTGCCCCAGAGCAGTGGGCAGGGTCATGAAACAGCCTAGACAGATGCCGCGATGGACGGGAGCTACCGCTCGCTCGTACCGTTTTTGCAGCCGCTCATATATCTGCAGCAGATCGGTATCGATGGATTGAGCCAGGTTCTGACGGGCCTCCTGCAGTTTGGAGACGCTGTCGATCTTGAAACCAAAACTCTTTTCCTGCTCAAGTCTCTGGGCGTCCGTGGCTTCTCGGATCATCAGATCCAAATCCTGAAGCTTGACCAGAAGCCGCAGACTCTCATCCGGAACCCGTCTCTGCGGAGAGGACATCCTGTAACTCCTCGAAACTGGAAACCTGCAGAAGTTTTTCTCTCAACCTCTTTGTACGAAAGAACTGCGCGATTTTACCCAGGGTAGGCAAATACCGATTCTGCCCCTCCTGATAGGGAGCGATGATCAAAAAAAACAGGTGCACGGGCTTCTCGTCGGGGGCATCGAAGTCCAACCCCTGCTGACACCTGCCAAAGGCGATGATCAATTTCCTGATCATGAGAGTGCGGCCGTGGGGAATGGCGATTCCCTTTCCGATGGCCGTGCTGCCCAGACTCTCCCTTCTCATCAACATATCCAGAACTATCTCTTTGTCGATGATCCTCTTTGCCTCATAGAGCAGATCAACGAACTCTTGGAGAACCTCTTCCTTGTTTCCAGCTTTAAGCTCAAGTATACAAAGATCCTCTTCAAAGAGATTTAAGAACTCTTCATCGGTCATAAAGCTCCCCATGTTTGAACTGTCGACCGGCAAAAAAGCTGCTTTTGCTGTAAATATAGGCTCCGTTTAGAGATTGTCAAGGAAAAAGGATGAAGAGAAAAACCGATCCTGGATCCTGGATGCTGGATGAGAAAGGCAGATCCTGGATCCTAGATGCTTGATGCTGGATGAAGAGCCGAGACTCGAGACTCGAGAAAAGAAAGATTGATCCTGGATTATGGATGCTTGTTAAGAACTAAACCTCGGAAAATGCCGAGTCAAACTGGCATATACTCAGAATCGAGTATTTCATTTACCAGAATCTAGCATCCTGTTTTTCATCCAGAATCCAGTATCCAGTATCCAGCATCGACACCGACAACCGAGCCTCGTGCCCTTTCACGGAACGCCATGCTCACCAGTCATGGGCACAAAGAGAACGGGGATGATATCCGTTTGGCGGATCTGACCATCTTTTTTCTCCACCAGATATAGCTCCTGCCTGTAGCCCCGGCCCACGGGGATGACCATTCTGCCACCTTCAACCAACTGATCTACCAGCGGCTGGGGAATATGATCCGGTGCACAGGTGACCATGATGGCATCATAGGGCGCGTGCTCCTCCCAACCCAGGTAGCCATCCCCGATCTTGACCCGAACCCGGGAGTATCCCAGCCTTTGCAGGGTCTCCTCTCCCCTTTTCCCCAAATCCTCCAGGATCTCGATGGTGTACACCTGGTCCGTCAGCTCCGCCAGCACAGCCGCCTGGTATCCGGAGCCGGTACCGATCTCCAGAACTCTCTCGCCCGGAAGCAGATGGAGAACCTCGGTCATCAAAGCAACGATGTAAGGTTGAGAGATGGTCTGCCCCTCCCCGATGGGCAGAGGATGATCTTCGTAAGCGGCATGGCGCAGATCTTCCGGGACGAACTCATGGCGAGGAACCCTGCGCATGGCATCCAGGACGGCCTGGTCCGTAATCCCCCTGGCCAGGATCTGCCGCTCCACCATGCGCTCCCGGAGAACCTGGTAGCTCCCTTCCTGTCGACAGCCGAAGAGTAAAACCACCAAGGCTGGAAAAACTGCCTGCAGAAGAGAACGCTGAAACACACCGGAAGAGGACAGCATGGGTACCTCCTGGGCAAGAGTGCCGGGCACATCGACGTCAGCAACCTACCGGGAGCACGAGAGACCGGGCCGGTCTGGCAGGTATCACCGGTGATTTCACCCCCGGGAACAAATCCAACTGTTGGAATGCATTCTGACGGCCATCGATCAAAAGAAAAGGAGCCGCCCGCTTGACCCAAACCCCGGCCGCTCTCAGTTCCTTCAGGCTGTGGAATTTCCCCTTAGCCCTCATGGTCACTATCTTCCTGGCCGACCTGGGCCCAATTCCGGGAATGCGCAACAGCTGGCTTCTCTGCGCCCTATTTACCTCCATCGGAAAGAGCTCGGGATGGTTCAGGGCCCAGACCATTTTGGGATCGGCGTCGGCGGATAGGTTCCCCACTTGGTTGAAGACCAGCTCGCCGAAACGGAAACCATACCGGCGCAGGAGAAAATCGGCCTGGTATAGCCGATGCTCCCGCAGGGGAACTGTGGGAGGTTGGCCCTGTAGGGGAGTTCCCGGCATAGGCTGGAAGGCACTGAAGTAGACCCGGGCCAGATCCATCTCTCGATACAGCCCTTCCGTCTGATGAAGGATCTCCCTGTCCGACTCTCCGGCGGCCCCCACCACGAACTGGGTGGTCTGGCTCTTAGAGGCGCGCGGAGAGGTTTTGCGGATGAGCCCTTGCACCCATTTCATCCTCATAAGCAAATCTTCCTCAAAGCTCTTTTGCCCGGCAATCTGAGAAAGCCTCTTTTGATTAGGAGCCTCCAAGTTCAACGACACTCTGGTGGCCAACTGCACCGCCCGCTCCACCAGACTGAAGCTGGTCCCGGGCAGGATCTTCAGATGGACATATCCCCGAAACCGCTGCTTGAACCTGAGGATCTCCACCACCTTGATCATCCTCTCCATGGTGGTATCGGCACTGCCTACCACACCGGAGCTGAGAAAGAGGCCCCCCACTCGCCCCTGGTCCCACAACCGGGTGAACAGATCGGCTAGCTCCTCGGGCCGGAAGGAGATTCGCCTGAAGGAGCGCTGAGCCCTATTCACGCAGTACCGACAGTCGTTGGTACAGACATTTGATAAGAGCACCTTGAGCAGGAACACGTTCCGGCCATCGGGCAGGGTGCTGGGGTAGATCCAGCGATCTTGAGAACCTCTAATCCTCCCTGTGCCCCCGCAGGCACAGGCCAGATCATACTGGGCAGACTCGCCCAGAATCTGTATCTTCTGCAAGGCGTCCAATCCTTCCCCCTCTCACCCCTCTTTTGTGGAACAGCCA
>DAOVRJ010000052.1 GCA_030628225.1 Candidatus Zixiibacteriota bacterium
CTCATAATGCAGCTTCAGGAAAGAATATCTCATAGCCAATGGTTTGTACGAATCTCGACTCTCGAATCCCGAACCCCGGTTTTTACGAAGCTCGTCTGTCGAAGCTCGAGGCTGGAAGACATACGAAAAACTTCTCTGGTAGAACAGACGTCTCGCCTGTTCCATTTTCCGCAGAGGCAGGAGCCTCTGCGGGACAAAAAAATGTTTCTCCTTCCCCAGGAACACGATCTGCGAACACAAATAGCGGTTTCCCTATTTATATTGGTTTCGTTCCTCAATCAAATTTACAGATAATAACCGTTTGTACAAACAAAAACCCGCCGTCTCACCTGGCGCAACACCCTCAGCAGTTTGCACCACCGGGCACACCTTGGCCAGTAAGACAGCGGGCTGTATGCAACTCGTCCTTTTTAAGGACAGCTCTCATTTTCACGGCCCCAGGATATGTGAGGACCAGAAAACCCCTCAATCCTCAGCCAGAACTCCGGCTAGCGACGTCTATCAACATAGTGCCGCTCTCCCTATCCAGCACCACCGTACTCCCGGCCCGGTCCTCTAAAATGACCCCATACTCCCGGGACAACTCATCCCGGCACCGGTCCGCCTCAGACCAGTTATTCTCGGCCCGGGCTCTCTGCCGCTGGCGAACCAGCTTTTCTATTTCGGCCAGCTTGCTTTCGTTCTTCTTGGCCGCCGGCTCCATGACACCCAGGACTTCGTCAAAGCGAGCCATCAGCTTCTTTACCTTCCCGGCATCCGACTGGGACACACCCTGGCCAGTCATGAGTTTGTTCAGTCGCCCGATCATGGTGAATAAACTGCCCAGTGCACCGGAGATGTTCAAATCGTCGTCCATATGGCTCTCAAACTCCCGGCGAGCATCCTCTAAGATGCTGTCCAGCTCCGGATTGTCCTTCTCTGCTTTGGAGAGACCGACGTTGTTAAGGAATTCCTGGATCCGTCGCAACGCGTTGCCGGCGCCCTCCAGGCCGTTGAACGTAAAATTGAGCTGCTGACGATAATGGGTGCTCATCAGCAGATACCGGATGGCCACCGGATCGTGTCCCTTCTCCAGAAGATCCCGAAGCGTGTAGTAATTCCCCAAAGATTTGGACATCTTCTTTCCCTCGATGATCAGATGCTCGTTGTGCATCCAGTAGCGCACGAAGGGCTTGCCCGTGGCTCCTTCACTCTGAGCGATCTCGTTCTCGTGGTGCGGGAAGATGTTGTCCACCCCTCCGGTGTGGATGTCGAAGATCTCGCCCAGATACTTCATGCTCATGGCACTGCACTCGATGTGCCAACCAGGCCGTCCCTTCCCCAATGGGGTCTCCCAGAAGACCTCCCCATCGCTTTCCTCCCAGGCCTTCCACAGAGCGAAATCGCTCGCCTGTTCCTTCTCATATTCATCTGCCCTGATACGCAGACCGCATTTCAGCCGGTCCAGCCTCATATGGGAAAGCTTGCCGTACTCGGGAAATGAGGAGATGCGGTAGTAGAGGGACCCATCGGCTTCATAGACAAATCCCCTCTCCTGCAATCTTTGAATCAAAACCACCATCTCCTCTATGTGCTTGGTGGCCTCCGGATAATGCTCGGCCCGCTGGATGCGCAGAGTGTCCAGGTCCTCGAAGAAGGCCTTTTTATACCGGGCCGTGTATTCCTCCAGGCTGAGGCCTGTTTGGCGTACCCCGGCGATACTCTTATCGTCCACATCGGTGAGATTCATCACCTGGGTCACCTGAAAACCCTTGTACTTCAGGTGCCGCCGGAGGAGATCCTCGAACAGGTATGCTCGATAATTCCCGATGTGGGCATAGTCATATACCGTGGGACCGCAGGTGTATATACGCACCTGCCCTTCCACCAGGGGCACGAACTCTTCCTTTCGGCGCGTCAATGTATTGAAAAAAACCAAAGCCATAAATTACCTCCCCAGGTGTTTTAAAAGATCTCTCACTCTGGAAACATCAACCTCATTTTCGGTCTGACCATCCTTCTTCAAGGAGGTTCCCACGATGGCCCCATCGGCAAGTGCCAAAAGTTCCCTCGCGTTCTCTGGGGTCACACCGCTGCCAACAAGAACGGGGATATCCCCAACGGCCTGTTTCACCGACTTCAGCTCCCCGACCACCGGCTCCTCCCCCGTAGCCCTGCCCGTGACGATGAGAGCATCGGCCAGACCGCGGCCGACCAGCTCTCTGGCGGAAATATCCAGATCTTCCTGGACCAGAGCACGGGCGTGCTTGACCATAACATCGGCGAAAATTTTTGCCGGCGACCCCAGGATCATGCGCTGTCGCAGAAGACGATGAGCCTGGCCCTGCACGATCCCCTGATCGGTGACCATGGCCCCCATGAGCACGTTCACGCGGATGAACGGTGAGTTCAATGCGTTGGCCAGGCTCAAGGCGGCCATTGAGTCGTTGCGCAGAACATTTATTCCCGTGGGCAGAGAGGTTACCCGTCTCACTTCTGCGCCCACCAGGGTCATAGCAGCTACCATCTCCGGTGGCACGGTCTCTGGGAAAAAGGGAAGGTCCCCATAGTTCTCCAGAATCAGACCGTCCAGTCCTCCTTGAGTGTAAACCCGAGCATCACGACAGGCCCGGTCAACTATCTCTTCCATGGAACCGCCGTACCGGGGGCTGCCTGGAAGGGGCAACAGGTGCACCACTCCTATGAGCGGTTTCTCGGCGGGGAACAACTCCACCATGGCGAACCCTTGGTCAGCCATCTTCTCACCTCGTCGTCCAAGGCATAAGCTTAAGACACGAACGTTTAATGCGGCGTCAGTTTTCCAACGGTCTTCTCATCCAGCCGCCTGATGACCTCCACCAGAAGATTCACGGTGCGGTCATAGTCATCACGATGCAGAATCCCCGTGTGACCGTGGATGTACCGGGTGGGCACCCCGATAGTCTGGGTGGGAACTCCGATTCCGTGGATGTGAATCCTCCCGCCATCGGTGCCACCCCGGGTGATGCTGGAGAATTGATAGGGGATCTTCTTTTTTTCGGCCACATCGATAACCAGATCGCGAAGTTTGGTGTTTGGAATCATGGTGGCGTCGTAGATATACAGGGCAGGACCAGCCCCTATCTTTTGCTTCTGGTCCCCATTGATACCGGGGGTATCCATAGCCAAACCCACTTCCAGGACGAAAGCAACATCGGGTTCCACTCCCCGAACGCTGGTGGTAGCTCCCCGCAGACCCACCTCCTCCTGTACGGTGCCCACGCCATAGACGACATTGGGGTGCTTCATACGAGACAGCTTTTTCATAACGTCGATGATCAGAGCACAGCCAATACGGTCGTCCCAGGCTTTGGCCAGATAGGCTTTTTTGTTGCTCAGCACCGTGAAGGGGCTGATGGGAATGATGGGATCTCCCGGCCGGATGCCCATTTTCTTGGGCACGTTGCTTTTCTCCGTGGAGCCCACGTCGATGTACAAATTCTTGATCTCCTGAACCTTTTTACGCTCCTCCGCCTCCAGGATATGGGGCGCTTTGGAGCCCACTACTCCGACGACATCGCCTTTGCGGGTTCGAATGCAAACCCTCTGAGACAGGACCACATGAGGCCACCATCCCCCCAGAGGCAGAAACCTGATGAATCCCTGCTTGGTAATTTCCTTGACCATGAAGCCGACCTCGTCCATGTGGGCGGCCAGCATGACCCGGGGTCCCTTCTGGCCCGCTTTCTCCTTAGCGATGATGCTGCCCAGTTTGTCGTAGGATAGCTCGGCAATAGGCGACAGATGTCTGGCCATGATGCCAGCCACATCCTCCTCGTGACCGGTGACGCCGTAAGCATCGGTCAGTTCCTGGAACATCTTTTCGGTCTGGTCCATGTCATCCTCCTCAAGAGATCAATGGGCAACGCCAACTTTCAGTGTTCTCTTTTCTCCAAGGCCAGGGCGATGATCTTCTCCACCAGCTCTGCAAAATCGATTCCATCGGCCCGGGCCGCTTTGGGCACCAGGCTGTGCTCGGTCATTCCGGGGAGGGTGTTGATCTCCAACAGATATGGAATACCCTGAGGGCTCAAGCGCAGATCCGCCCGGGCATATCCACAGCAGCCCAGGGCTTGAAAGGCCTTCAGCGACATCTCCTGGACCTCTTGAGCCTCATCCGCAGTGAGATCCGGATCGGTGATGTAGCGGCTTTTCCCGTCGGTATATTTCGCAGTGTAGTCGTATAGCCCTCCCTCGGGGATGATCTCCACCACCGGCAGGGCCCGGTCCTCCAGAATGGCGACGGTCAGCTCCCTGCCGGGAATATATTGCTCCACCATTACGGGACCGCCGAAATGCTCCGCTGCCCGGAAAGCCCTCTCCAGTTGGTTCATTTTCTTCACCAGCCGCAGCCCAACGGTGGAACCCTGATTGCTCGGCTTGACCACCACCGGCAGCTCAAGGGGCGGCTGTGAGCCATTCAATAGCTGGCCGGGATCGATCTGCTGATCGGGGTAAACGGTGATATCCCGCGGGACGCGGATCCCTTCCAGCTCGAAGATCTTCTTGGCCATGGTCTTGTCCATGGCCAGGGCGCTGGCCAGCATGCCCGAGCCGGTGTAGGGAATGCCCACCAGATCCAGATAGCCCTGGATGGTGCCGTCCTCCCCAATTCCCCCGTGCAAGGCGTTGAAAATAACCTGGGCTTTCTGATTACGGCAAGTCTCCACGGCACAGAAAAGCTGTTCATGAAAATGGCCGTGCCGATCAAGCAGCTCCGGAGGCTCTTGGGAAGTACCTCTCCCCCAACATGCCTGATCCGCGGGCAGAAGTTTCCCCCCACGAGCCGTGTCCAGGGGAAATATCTCGTGTCCCAGCTCTATCAAGGCTTTGGCCACGCATCTCCCCGATTCCAGGGAAACGTCCCGCTCGGGAGAATCTCCTCCTACAAAGATGGCTACCTTCAAGATACTCCCTCTCATCTGGCAACGCATCAGATTCAAGATCTCCTGGTATAACGTCTCTTCAGATACCAAACTAGGACGAACAAACCCACCAGAGCGACGATGAGACCGTTATAGAACCGAAAGAGATCGACTATTCGTTCCCAGTTCTGGCCAAGCTTCAACCCTAAATACAACAATAGACCATTCCAGGCCAGAATGCTCACCAGGCTGAAGACCAGAAATGTACCGTACCTCATCCGGCCAATGCCCGCTGAGATGGCCACAATAGACCGTACTCCAGCCAAAAACCGGCTGGCCAAAACGACCTTCCGGCCGTGTTGCTCAAACCAGCCCTCGACCCGTCGAAGACGTTCTGGGGAGAAAAAGGGATATCTGCCCCTGTGAAAAAGAGTTCTCCCCTTGGTCAAACCCAACAGGAAAAGCAGAGATGCTCCGACCAAACTCCCCGCCGTACTGCTCAGCAAAGCACCGGATAAATTGAGTTTGCCAACTCCCACCAGGTATCCCCCGATGATAATCACTGTGTCTCCGGGATAGGGCGGGAACAGGTTCTCGACGATGGCGCTGACCAGCAGAACCGAATAGAGCCACAGGGCGTTTGAACTGGTGATCAGGTGTAAAAAATCTGCGATGTCGTTCCCTCCCTCAAGGACTCTCATCTACTAGGGCCACTGCATAGGCCACCATTCCCTGTCCGGACCCAGCGAAACCCAGGCCCTCGGTTGTGGTCGCCTTTATAGACACCTGCTCGACCGGCATCTCCAGCGCCTCGGCCAGGTGCTGACGCATCTTGGGCACATGGGATCCGATCCGGGGACGTTCGGCCACCAGGGTGGCGTCGATGTTGACGATCTGAAATCCCTTTTCCCGCACCAGACTCTTCACCTCGCCCAGCAGCTTGAGGCTGGAAATATCCTTCCAGCGGGGATCGTCGTCTGGGAAATGGCTTCCCAGATCTCCCAGCGCTGCCGCCCCCAGCAGGGCGTCGCCCACGGCATGGCAGATGACGTCGGCGTCGGAATGGCCCAGCAGTCCCTTTTCGAACGGCACGGTCACTCCACCCAACACCAGGGGGCGCCCTGCCACCAGACGATGAACGTCATATCCCAGGCCGACTCTCATCCCCGTGTTCTCCCGGACAGCACCGCCTCCACGAAGGATAGATCCTCCGGGGTGGTCACCTTGATGTTCTCGCTGTGCCCCTGAACCACGTGAATCTGTTGTCCCAGATCCTTGACTAGCGAGACATCATCGGTGCCGATATAGCCGCGTTCTAAAGCCGATTGATGCGCCCCGCGAATGAGGTCGTAGGAAAACGCCTGGGGCGTCTGCATCAGCCACAGATTCCGCCGATCCAGGGTAACCTGGAACACCTCTCCCTCGCCCCGGCGGACCGTGTCGGTGGGCCGGACAGCCAGGGCGGCGGCCCCATGCCGGGCGGCCTTAGCCACCACCTGGTCGATTAGCTCGGCGGTGATCAGGGGCCTGGCACCGTCGTGAATGGCCACCAGACGGCATCCGAAATCGATGGCCTCCAGACCGAGGCGGACTGAATCCTGCCGCGACGCACCCCCGGGGACGATCTTGCGAACCTTGCCGATCCCGTAGGCATCAACCACCGCATCGGCCGCAAATCCTAAGAAATCCTCAGCCACCACCAGCACCACCCGGTCGATGGAGGCGGCCTGTTGGAATGATCTCAGTGTATGGGCCAGCAGCGGCCGCCCTGCCACCGTTAGCATCACCTTGGGCATCTCGGCGCCCATGCGCACGCCTTGCCCGGCGGCGACGATCAGTCCGGTGGCCGTCTCTAGATGGTCAGTGACCATTTATTCCCTAATCCCCATCGGATGCGGACCATTACAGGATGATCATGGCATCGCCGTAGCTGTAAAACTGGTACCGTTCCCTGATAGCCTCCCGGTAGGCCCGCATGATGAGTTCCTCTCCGGCGAAGGCCGAGATCAGCATCAACAACGTGCTCCGGGGCAGATGGAAGTTGGTGATCAGGGCATCGCAGATCCGGAATTGAAAGGTCGGATAGATGAATAGATCCGTCCACCCCTCCCCCGATGCTAATTTCTCTGCCCCTTCCGTTTCCCCCATGACGCAGGTTTCCAGCGCCCGCACGGCGGTGGTGCCCACCGCCACGATCCGTCCGCCTCGCTCTCGGACGCCGTTGACCGCATCGGCCGCTCCGGTGGAGATTTTATAGTACTCCGCCTCCATCCGGTGCCGGCTGATGTCGCCTTCCTTCACCGGCCGAAATGTCCCCGGTCCCACGTGCAGCAGGATGGGCACAATCTCAATGCCCTTTTCAGCTAACTCTTCCAGCATGGTCCTGGTGAAGTGCAGCCCGGCAGTCGGCGCGGCTACTGCCCCCCGGTGCTTGGCAAAAACCGTCTGGTATCGCTCCCTATCGCTGTCCACAGGCTGACGTCGAATGTAAGGGGGCAGAGGAACCTGTCCCAGCTCCATCAGAAGCGTATCCAGATCACCCTGGCCCTGAAAATTCCCCACCCACACCCCGGACCCCACCCGCTCCTCCACCTCACATCGTAGTCTTCCCTTACCGAAAAGAAATATAGCTCCCGGCTTGGCCTTTCGGGAAGGTCTCACCAGAAACTGCCAGCGCCCATCCCCCAGATCCCTGACCAACAGGAGCTCAATTTTCCCCCCGCTTTTCTCCCTTACCCCTAGAAGTCGAGCCGGCAAAACCCTGGTCTCGTTCAAAACCAGACAGTCACCACGACGAAGATATTCGGGGAGATCGTCAAATCGCTTGTGTTCTATCTGCGATGTATGGCGATGGAGAACTAACAACCGAGATAGACCACGCTCCCGCGGTGGAAACTGCGCGATAAGTTCTTCTGGAAGATCATAGTTGAAATCTGAAAGTCGCATCTACTTCTTTATAAAAAAAATTTGACGGAATGGTTGGATTTTGCTGAATAACAGGCCGGTTGTCCACGGAAAGTAAAACGGAAAAGCTCCGATTTTGGATGCAAACATCTCCTGAAATCTCACCGTAAAAAGCCAACTTTTCCCTAAACATGAAAAATGCGCTGGTCAGCAAAAGGACAACACCAAAAAGGTAAGCAGTTTTCCAAAAGAACAGATGTTCATTGGTAACCGGAGATGTTTCTTTGCCCAAAATCAGCAAGCTCTATCCCCATAGGGATTCAAGGAGTCAAAGCCCGCTGCAGCCTCCTGACCACCGGGGGAACAAAAGCCAGCTGCATTATCATACCCGGCCACCCTACAGCCAGAGCCGCCGCTACCACTATCAGAGTTCGACCCTTAAAACCCAGGACCGGCGCGATGAGAACGGCCATGAGACACCAGACCACCCTCCCGGCGATCATGGCCCCAATGAGGGAAATCCACAGGTTACGACGACTGACTCTGTAGACATATCCGGAGACGGCCCCGTAGGTGGCCAATTCCGGCGTCATCATTACGGCGTAGGCGGGGGTGGGCATGCCGGTCAGCATAGAGCTTAATCCGGGTGACAGAGCTCCCACCAAGAAACCAGCCCAGGGTCCTAAAACAAAACCAGCCAGGAAAACGGGGATATGCATGGGCAAAAAGATGCGCCCGGCGATGCCAAACTGGTGAAACACCACCGGAAACAAGACTCCAGCTGCCAGTAACAAACCCGTCAAACTGATGAAACGGGCGTTCATATCCCTCCTTTTCCGGGAACGTTCATTCCTCCCCCGGCAGGTTCAACAGTTCAGCTATCTCCGATGCCCACAATCTCAGAGCCAGTTCTTCCAGCCTATTGGTGCCCTCTGCGGCCCGTATTTTCTCTTGAATAGCCGGTTTCAAAGAGATTTCCAGCTCACGATTCCCCCGCACCGCTTTGACCCTCACCTGCCCACCTTCCCGGATGACGATACCGCCGTTGCCCACGGTACATGGAGTGGCCAGTTGTAAACCGTCTACCACGCAGGAAAGGGGCGGCCTTGTGCCGGTGAAGGAGGTGATGGTGATGGAGAAGGGCTCCTGGCCGAGCCGGCTGATGATGGCCTGGCCCATCTTAAGGCCAACCACCAAATACGGGCCCAGATGAGAGTGAAACACCCTCGCTCTCTCCAACTCGGCGGGCAGAGAAACCATGAGACATCCTCGCTACGCGGCTCAGAACAAGCGCTTTTGAAAATCCTCTTCCCCCGGGAGGCTCAGATGTCGACGAGCTCTATCGGTGACGATCCGTCCCCGGGGAGTACGCTGTATAAGTCCTTCCTGCACTAGAAAGGGCTCGTAAACTTCTTCGATGGTGTCCTTTTCCTCTCCCACAGCCACGGCCAGAGTGTTCAGGCCCACGTGTCCGCCGGCGAATTTCTCGTGGATGGTCATTATAATCCGCTTGTCCATCTCATCAAGTCCCAACTCATCCACCTCTAACATCTCCAGGGCCATTGCTGCGATCTGCCGGGTGATTTTTCCATCGGCCTTGATCTGAGCATAATCCCGAATTCGACGCAGGAGCCGGTTGGCCACTCGTGGCGTTCCCCTGGATCGTTTGGCGATTTCCATAGCCCCTTTCGAATCGATCTCCACCTCCAATATGCGGGCCGACCTGAGCACTATCTGATGGATCTCCTCGGAGTGGTAGTAGTCCAAACGAGCGATAACCCCGAATCGCGACCGCAGCGGAGAGGTCAACAGACCGGCCCGGGTTGTGGCTCCGACAAGGGTGAAGTGCTTCAGATGCAAATCCACTGTTCTCGCCCCCACGCCCCGATCCAGAACAGCGTGGCAGACCCCGTCTTCCATCGCTGAATACAGGGACTCCTCTATGGCGGGGTTCAGCCGGTGGATTTCATCGATGAAAAAGACCTCGCCCTCTCGTAATTTGCTCAGAATTCCAGCCAGATCAAATGGCTTTTGCAGCGTCGGGCCGGAGGTGGTGCGCAAATTTGCTCCCAGCTCACTGGCGATGATGTTGGCCAGCGTGGTTTTCCCCAAACCCGGAGGGCCGGAGAACAAGACATGGTCCAGGGATTCTTTCCTCTGCTGGGCGGCTCTCACAAAGACCTGCAGGTTCTCCTTGACCTTTTTCTGTCCCACAAAATCTTCAAATCGGGTGGGACGCAAACTTCGATCAAGTTCAAATTCTCCCTCGAGAGGATATGGCGCGGTTATCTTTTCTTCCATTTTTACAACACCTGATATGCGTTAGCCTTAGAACAACAGTTGAGAAACATCAAGAGTGCTGAAGTGCTTTAAGGATCAGTTCCTCCAGGGTGAGCTCCTCCGGATTCTCTTGCCTGACCAGCCGAACGAGTTTTTGTGCTTCCCGATTTCTACAGCCCAGGGAAACTAAGGCTTTCATGGCATCTCTTTCCAGAGTCGATAAGACCTCGCCGGGAACTTCGTCAGCAACACCGGCGCCAAGCTCCTTGTCGCTGAATTTCTCCCGCAAGTCCACCAGCAACCGCTGAGCCGTCTTCTTGCCCACCCCTGGTATAGCGGTTAATGGCTGCAAGTTACTCTCGGCCATACATCTCTTGAACCGCTCGACGGAAATCCCCGAGAGGACGCTCTGGGCCAGCCGGGGTCCCACTCCGGAGACGGAGATGAGCATCCGAAAGAGCTCCCGTTCCTCCTTGGTGGAGAAACCATAGAGCTGAAAGGCATCTTCGCGGACGTGCAGGTGGGTAAAAACCTTAACCCCCCCCTCGGAAAGGGGAAACTTCTTGTAGCTGGATAGAGGGGTCTTGACAAAATAGCCTATACCGTTATTCTCAACAATGATATAAGTCGGATTTTCCTCGACTAGTTTGCCTTTCAGATAGGCGATCATCCTGCACCTGATCCACTATAAATTTGGGGGGCTATGAGATGGATGGCGTTATTCTTTGGGGATACTTAGCCTGTTGGCATGACAAAGGGCAACGGCCAGGGCATCGGAGGCATCCACAGCAACGGAGGCTTCCTCTATCTTGAGAAGTTGTTCGATCATATACTGCACCTGCTCTTTGGAGGCGGAGCCAAAACCAGTCACGGCAAGTTTGACCTCCCGGGGTGAATACTCCAGAACAGGCAACGAAGCTCTGCTGGCCACCAGGAGGGATACTCCCAGCACCTGTCCCATAACCAAGGCGGTTCGCAAGTTCTTACCGGAAAAGCCTCTTTCAACCACCACAACATCCGGATGATGCTCGGAGATGACTTTCATCAAACCAGAGTAAATCATCTCCAGTTTTTCTGGAAAAGCCCGTGCCCCCCTGGTCCTGATACATCCATATTGAATGGCGCGCCAGCCAGCATTCTCTTCCTGGATCAAACCATAGCCTGTAACGACGCTCCCCGGATCAACGCCCATTATGACCATATGCGAATCCTCGACGGCCGGGAACAATTTTCCCCTTAGCTGTCCATCTTCTCCATGACATTCTCGTCGATGTCGAAATTGGAATAGACATGCTGCACGTCATCGTGATCATCCAGATCTTCCATGAGCAACAGCGCCTGTTCCGCCGATTTTCCCTCCAATTTCACGGTGCTTTGCGGAATTTTAGTCAGCTCCGCCAGAGTGTAAGGGATCCCGTGATCGTCAAGAGCTTGTTTCACGCGCTCGAAATCGGCCGGCGCCGTTGTGATTTCGTAGGCATCCTCCTCCAGCTGCATATCCTCAGCTCCCGCCTCTAAAACGACGCCCAGCAATTTATCCTCATCACAGGCCTCTTTATCAACGGCAACCAGGCCCCTCTGTTCGAATATCCAGGCCACGCTGCCCGTCTCGCCCAGGTGACCATTTCGCCTGGACAGGATATGGCGAATATCGGCCACGGTCCGATTTTTGTTGTCGGTGGTCACCTCCACCAACAAAGCCGCTCCGCCGGGACCGTA
>DAOVRJ010000142.1 GCA_030628225.1 Candidatus Zixiibacteriota bacterium
GAAATTTTCACTCTGCATTTTTCATTTTGCATTGGGGGCCACATCAGAGGGTATACAGGTATCCCTTTTAATTGAGTCGTTCACTATTACTGAGAGTTCCCGGCGGAAAGATCCCCCAGTGGCCCCAGGGCACGTTGGCCGCAGCCAGGGGGAAACCTCCCCCTCCCAACCCAACCACCCTACCGAGCGTGGAACGCGGAACTCGGAACGCGGAACTGGGAGTTAAAAGCTAAAATCAGAACAAAAGGGAAGTGGGGTTACACTCCCAGCTCCGAGCTCCGCACTCCGAGTTCCCAGCTCCGCGCTCAAAAAGCTCCGCACTCCGCGCTCCCAGCTCCGCGCTCAAGAAACTCTCCAAACTCTCTCAACAGGAAATTTTATCATCCACAAAAAAGTCTCTTGACAACAGCACCATTCTCTGGTAAAATGGAAATAAGCGGAGGTTCTTTTTCGGTGACAAATTCGTTCAATTAACATCGGTGGGAAAAAGGTGGACAGGCTCATCCCCTGCCGGATTTCCTACGGGGGATAGGCACATCCTTTTTCTCAGCAATCATCTCCAGAGGAGGGTTTAATGGATCAGGTAGTCGTGAGAGCGATGAAAGGCCACGTTCTGCTGCTGGGTTTTCTCTGCCTGCTCATCTCCGGCACCGTCGCGGCCGAAACGATGACCTTTGGCGATAGCTGGGGTGAGCCGGGCTTTCAACTGGTCTCCCAGAGGGATAGCGGCGTGGAGATCGTTTACTCCATGGGCTCGCTGAGCATCGAGGAGGTGGACATCGAGGGAGAGACCATGCAGATTTTAGCCATTCCGGGCGTCTTTTTGCCCAACGACGAGGGCGCGCCCAATCTACCCGGCACCGGCAGGTACATAGCTTTTCCCCAGGGGGCCACGGCAAGACTGGAGATCGTGGAGACCCGCAGCCAAACTCTGCGGGACATGAACATAGCCCCGGCGCCGCCCATACCCCGGGAGGATGACGACTCGCCGCTGGTATACCGTAAGGATGCGGACATCTACGGTGCCGACACCTTTTATCCCCGGGAGCCCATAGCCCTGTCGCGGCCGCTGAAGATGCGCGGCGTGGACGCGGTCATCGTGGGCATCACCCCCTTTCAATACAATCCCGTGGCCAGGGAGCTGAAGGTATACACCGACGTGCGGCTCAGGATCACCTTTGAGGACGGCAATGGCCGCTTCGGCGAGGACCGCTACCGCAGTCGCTATTGGGAACCGGTGCTGCAGGCCCACCTGCTCAACTACGATTCCCTGTCGGAGGTGGATTTCAGCCATCGTCAGGGAACCAAGGGTACCGGCTGTGAGTACGTGATAATCGTGCCCGATGATGCCGATTTCATCGCCTGGGCCGATACCATCAAGCACTGGCGGACCCGGCAGGGCATCTCCACGGAGGTGTTCACCCTCAACGAGACGGGCTCATCGGCATCGGCCATCGAGAGCTGGATCAACAATACCTACAACACCTGGGACATACCGCCGGTGGCTGTCTTGCTGCTCTCCGATTATCCCGGCTCGGGGAAGGCCTACGGCATCACCTCGCCCATCTGGGACAGCTACTGCGTCTCGGACAACATCTACGCCGATGTGGACGGGGACGATCTGCCGGAGATGAACTTCGCCAGGATCTGTGCCCGGGACGGTTCTGATCTGGAGCGGATGATCAACAAGTTCCTGAACTACGAGCGCAGCCCCTATACCGACGCCGGTTTTTACGACCACCCGGTGTGTGCCGGGGGCTGGCAGTCCGACCGCTGGTTCATCCTCTGCTCGGAGGTCATCTACGGGTTTTTGGCCAACGTGCACGGCAAGTCCCCTGTACGGGAGTACGCCATCTATTCCGGGACCCCGGGCAGCGTTTGGTCCACCAACCCAAACACAGGTATGATCGTGGACTACTTCGGGCCCAGCGGGCTGGGCTACATCCCGGCCACCCCGGAGCATCTCACCGACTGGGGAGCCAGCGCCACCCGGATGAACAATGACATCAACTCCGGGTGCTTCATCGTCCAGCACCGGGATCACGGGGGCGAGACCGGATGGGGTGAGCCCGATTACGATAACGCTGACCTGGACAATTTAACCAACACCATGCTGCCCTTCGTTTTCTCCATCAACTGCCTCACCGGCATCTACAACTGGGGCAGCGAGTGCTTCGTGGAGAAGTTCCACCGCATCGAGCATGGCGCTCTGGGACTCATCGGGGCCAGCGAGAGCTCCTTTTCCTTTGTGAACGACACCTTTGTCTGGGGTATGTATGACTGCATGTGGCCGGAGTTCGACCCGGGCTATCCTTCAGGAAAGAACACCGGGCCGGATGATCTGCGCCCCGGTTTCGCCAATGCATCGGGGAAATACTACCTGCAGGCCTCCAGTTGGCCTTACAACCCCGACTACAAGGACTACACCTACCACCTGTTTCACACTCATGGAGACGCCTTCACCACCCTGTACTCGGAGGTGCCGCAGAGCCTGACGGTGAGCTATCCAGGCGTACTGTACCTCGGGGCCATGTCCTTCCCGGTCACCGCCGACGAGGGCTCGGTCATCGCCCTGACCGTGGACGGGCAGATCATCGGCACGGCCGACGGGACCGGCGGAACCGTCAGCGTGCCCATCACACCCCAGACCACCCCCGGTACCATGCTGGTCACCATCACCAAGTACAACTACTACCGCTACGCCCAGTCGGTTCCGGTGCTGCCGCTGGAGGGACCCTTCGTGGTGCGCTACAAGCACGACGTGGACGACGATCTGTTAGGAGGCTCCAGCGGGAACGGGGACGGCGTCGTCAACCCGGGAGAGACCATCGAGCTTTTCCCCTTCTGGGTGATGAACTACGGGGTGGACACCGCCTTCACGGTCGGTGGCGCCCTCTATCTGGAGATCGCCGACCCATACGTGAGTCTCATCGATTCGCTGGACGACTACGGAACAATAGCCCCCGACGACTCGGCCCTGGGCGCCACCGGCTTTGTTTTCGAGGTGGACATGGGCGCTGCGGAAGGCCACAGGATCGATTTTCTGCTGAGCTGCACCGATGGCGACTCCGTCTGGAACTCATACTTCAGCGAGCTGGTGCGGGCCCCGGTCCTGGAATATGTCTCCAATGCGATCGACGACAGCGCAGGTGGCAACGGGGATGGCCGGATCGATCCCGGCGAGACGGTGGATCTGACCGTGACCATCGAGAACAGCGGAGGGGCAGGGGCCACGGGGATCGCCGGGACCCTGGTGTCTCTGAATCCATACGTGAGTGTTACCACCGCCCAGACCAGCTTCCCCGACCTGGATCCCGGAGATGAGATCGCCTCCCTGACCGATCTCACCATCTACCCGGATCCCCTTTGTCCGACGCCATCTCAGGCATCCCTGGAGCTCACCTTGAGTGAGGCCAGAGGCTTCACCTTCGTGGATACCTTCACAGTTCGCATCGGCATGAAGCAGATCCTGTTTGTGGACGATGACGCCGGCGGTTCCTTTGAGACGTACTTCACCATCGCTCTTGACGCACTGGCTGTTGAGTATGATGTTTGCACAGGATCTGTTAGCCTGGAGGTCATGGAGGAGTACATCACCGTGATCTGGAACACAGGGGAGGATTATACCAGCACCCTCAATTCCTCTGACGAGGCCAACCTGATGGCCTACCTGGACGGCGGGGGCACCCTGTTTCTCTCCAGCCAGGACTACCTGTACGACATAGGTTCGCCCACCACCTTCTCGTCCAATTATCTGCACGTCTCCTCGTGGACCAACGACGTGGGTGTGGACGCCGTAGCGGGCACTCCCGGTGATCCTATCACCGACCGCCTGAGCTACACCCTCTCATATCCCCTTTACAACTGGTCCGACAGGATCGTTCCGCATGCCTCGGCGGCGCCGATCTTTGACATCACCGCCTCCAAGAGCAGCGAGCCGCTGCGGCCGCCGAAGGACGGAATTCCCCCGGATTTCGGAGATGCGCCGCCGCCCGGTCCCGGGAAGCAGACTTACTGTGCGCTTCGCTTTCCGGCAGAGGGAGACAGCGCTTACCAGGTGGTCTTCATGGCCATTCCCTTCGAATCCGTGCCCACGGCGGGAGATCGCCAGGAGCTGATGGAGAGGATCCTCGACTGGCTCCAGGGCGACAGAGACCCGCCGCTGGTTTCCGTGATCGTGCCCAACGGAGGAGAGGTCTGGGATGTGGGCAGCAAGCAGGATATCAGCTGGACGGCCACAGACCCATCGGGCATCAGCTCGATATCCCTGTATCTCTCTCTGGACGGGGGAGAGACCTTTGCGCACACCATCGCTCTGGGAGAGCATAACACACCGCCCTTTAGCTGGGTAGTCCCGCCCCTGCTCTCCGACAGCGCCGTGGTTAAAGCAGTCGCCTACGACGCCCACTCGAACGAGGGTTGGAATGTGAGCGACAGCCTGTTCGCCATCGCCGATCTGAGTGCCCCCACGGATGTGCAGGATCTCTCGGTGGCCATTGAATCCGGGGCCAAGTCCTTCAGCGGAGACATACGACTGTGGTGGAGCCCGGTTGAGGATAATGTGGGGGTGGATTATTACGTGGTCTATCGTGGTCTGGTGCCGATCCTTTTGGGCGACTCCATCGCCGCCCCGGCGGAGACCACCTACCTGGATGTGGGGGCAGTGGGCGACACTCTGGTGAATTACTACTACGTGGTCAAAGCCACCGATGCCGTGGGCCACAAATCCGGCGACTCCAACCATGTGGGCGAGTTCGATGTGCCCCTGACAAATATGGAGCCCCCCGAACCTCCCAAGATCAGCCGGTAGGAAGAGGGAAGATCGCATATAAGCAAAGTCGGCAGTAGGCAGTCGGCAGTAAGCAGTAATTGAAATGCAAGATGAAAAGTGCAAAGTGAAAAATGCAAAATGGAAAAAGCAGTTGAACTTTGCCTTTACGAATCCCGGATCCCGAACCCCGGTTCCCAGTAATTCCTCGAGTCTCCAGTCTCGAATCTCTAGTCTCGGCCTTTAACCAGGATCCAGGATCGGTTTTTGTTTTCTCGAGTCTCGGTTTTTGCATTGTCTTTGACTCTATCCAGCATCCAGGATCCAGTATCCAGGATCTGCCTTTCCAGACTCGCTAAACTCCCTCAACTCGCCCAACTCTCTAAACTCTTTCAATGATCGCAGATGTTATCGCCTGTCTCCAGCGTGCCGTCCAGATACTTGCCGACCAGCTCATCGGGCGTTAGAGAGGGGGCACCGATGAGCACGTGGATGCCATGTTCCTCAAAGTGCCCCTGGGCCCGCTGGCCCATCCCCCCGGCGATGATCATGTTGGCCCCCTGCTCATGGAGCCATTTGGGCAGAACCCCCGGCTCGTGCGCCGGTGGGTTGGCCAAGGTGGTCTGGACGATCCGGCCATCGGCCACCTCCACCAGGGCGAATTGCTCACAGTGACCGAAATGCATGGCCAGCTTCCCCTGGGCCAGGGGTATGGCGATTTTTATCGTCGCACCATCTCTTTTCTGCGAAACTTCTGCCTCGGGCTTGTTCGCAGAAAAGCTCTCTTTATTCTTCGGCTCGCCCATGCCGGCTAAAAGAGTCCGGATAACCCCTTCAAAGGCCCTGGCCGTTTCGGTTTCGGAATATTCCGAAACAAAGGGCACTCCCTTATCCGAAGCCTCTACCACCTGTGGATCCATGGGAATCATACCCAGAAAGGGCACATTCATCTCCATGGCCATCCGCTGACCGCCGCCCTTTTTGAAGACCTCGATCTCCTTGCCGCAGTGAGGACAGATCAGCCCGCTCATATTCTCGATCACGCCCAGCACGGGCATCTTCACCTGGCGACAGAAGGTGATGGACTTGCGCACGTCGATGATCGATAGGTCCTGTGGACTGGTCACCACGATGGCCCCATCCAGGTTGGGGATGAGCTGGGCCACCGAAAGGGGCTCGTCTCCCGTGCCCGGAGGGGAATCGATGATCAGGTAATCCAGCTCGCCCCACTCCACGTCCTTGAGAAACTGCTTGATGGCTCCCATCTTCAGAGGGCCCCGCCAGATAACCGCCATATCCTTATCCCTCAGCAGAAAACCCATGGACATCACCTTGATATTGGTGGCCACCTCGATGGGGTAGATAGTTTCCTGACCCATCCGGGGCACCTGATCCTCGATGCCCAACAGCTTGGGGATGCTGGGACCGTGAATGTCGACGTCCAGCAGCCCCACCTGGTGCCCGTCCTGGGCCAGGGTGATGGCCAGATTTGCGGCCACGGTGCTCTTGCCCACGCCGCCCTTGCCGCTGAGCACCATGATCTTTTGCTTGATTTTACCCATTCTCTGATTCAGGGCCTCCTGGTCCAGCTCCTGCTGTTTCTTGAAATCCTGGGTTTGTTGATCAACCTTTGCGTTCATCGGTGCTCCTTTGTGAAAAACCGTTTATCGAGATTCGAGATTCGAAATTCGAGACTCGTAAGGGCTTTGGAATCTTCAATTTGCATTTTGCATTTTTCATTTTTCATTTGGAGTGGTTGGGTTGGAAGGGGGAAGTGTCCCCCTCGCTTCAGCCAGCGTGGCGCTGCGCGCCACCGGCTGGCTATCGGCGGTTGCACCGCCGATGCC
>DAOVRJ010000201.1 GCA_030628225.1 Candidatus Zixiibacteriota bacterium
CCGCATCTACTACAAAAACGAGAGCGTGAGCCCGCCGGGGAGCCACAAGCCCAACACCGCCGTGGCCCAGGCCTACTACAACAAGAAGGAAGGTGTGGTCCGGCTGGCCACGGAGACCGGTGCCGGACAGTGGGGCAGTGCCCTCTCCTTTGCCACGAACCTGTTCGGCCTCAAATGCTCGGTCTACATGGTCCGGGTGAGCTATGATCAGAAGCCATACCGCAAATTCATGATGCAGGTGTGGGGTGCTGAGGCCTTCAGCAGCCCGACGGATAGGACCAATGCCGGCCGCAAGATCCTGGAACAAGATCCCAACTCGCCGGGAAGTCTGGGTATCGCTATCAGCGAGGCGGCCGAGGATGCCGCTACCCACGAGGACACCAAATACTCCCTGGGCAGCGTGCTCAACCATGTTCTCCTGCACCAGTCCATCGTCGGCCAGGAAGCCAAGAAACAACTTGAGATTGTTGGCGAAACAGCAGATATCTTGGTTGGCTGTATTGGCGGCGGCAGCAACTTCGCCGGTTTCGCTTTTCCCTTCATCGCCGATAAGCTGAAGGGCCAGGACATGCGGGTGGTTGCCGTGGAGCCCGAGGCCTGCCCCACCGTGACCAAGGGCCCATATCGCTATGATTTCGGCGATACAGCCGAGACGGCGCCTTTGCTGAAGATGTTCACCCTGGGCCACACCTTCATCCCCCCGGGAATTCACGCCGGAGGCCTGCGCTATCATGGTATGGCTCCCCTGGTCAGCCTGCTCTACGACCAGAAGATCATCGAGGCGGTGGCCTATCATCAGATCACCTGTTTCGAGGCCGGGGTGACCTTTGCCCGCGCCGAGGGCATCCTGCCGGCTCCGGAGACGAATCACGCCATCAAGGCGGTCATCGACGAGGCCAATAAGTGTGTCCAGACCGGGGAAGAGAAAGTCATCGTCTTTAACTTCAGCGGACACGGCCACTTTGATCTGGCCTCATACGAATGCTACTTCGCCGGGCAACTGAAGGACTACGCGTATCCGCAGGAGAAGGTGGAGGAGGCCTTGAAGCATCTGCCCGATGTGGGTTGAGACAAGTTTAGAGAGTTTAGCGAGTTTAGAGAGTTTGGAGAGTTGAGGAAAAACCGATCCTGGATGCTGGATTTTGGTTAAGAACTTAACCTCGAAAAATGCAGAGTCAATCTGGCATATACTCAGAATCGAGCACTTCACTTACCAGGATCTAGAATCAGGGATCTAGCATCCTGTTTTTCATCTAGCATCCAGAATCCAGTATCCAGTATCCAGAATCCAGG
Organism: Candidatus Zixiibacteriota bacterium; assembly: GCA_030628225.1. GTDB lineage: Bacteria > SM23-81 > SM23-81 > SM23-81 > SM23-81 > DAOVRJ01. The sequence continues at coordinate 1,294 of DAOVRJ010000201.1, forward strand.
ATTCATGGCCCATCAAAGGAGCTGACGGCAACTGAACAATAAGCGGAGCTTTTACCGGGATCTTATCGTCGGTGCCGCGGATGTCATCAGGAAGGCCATCGTCCCAGTCCTGCCGGACAGCCGCTGGCGCAAACCGGTGCAGGTGGCTCACAGCGGTGATACCAGCTTCCGGCTGGACATGCTGGCCGAGGACGCTCTGGCAGGTTTCCTGAAGTCCCGGGACGTTCCTGTGGCCCTGTTCACCGAGGACCGCGGCCTGGTTCGCTACGGGCGGGGAGAGCCGCAGGTCCTTCTGGTGGTGGATCCCATCGATGGTACCAGGCCGGTCCTGGCCGGCCTGGAGAGCGCCTGCATCTCCGTGGCCCTGGCCCGATACGGGCATAAGCCCCGGTTGAAAGATGTCTTCCTGGCTTGCCTGATGGAGATCACAGGCCAGCAGGTCTTTGTGGGAGAGCGGGGTAAGGGAGTAGTTATTTCATCCCCTCAGGGCACACGCCAGCCCCGGCCTTCCCGTACAGATGATCTGCGAAGGATGTTCTGGAGCTTTGAGCTGGTGGGCCGTCCCCCGGTACAGACCATGGCCATCCTGGAGCCTCTGATGGAGGCCAGCGGTCTGGAGGCGGGCATGTTTCTGCTGAGCAGCGCCACCTTCTCCATCAGCCGGGTGCTCACCGGCCAGTTGGACGCCTACGTGGATATCGGTGCCCGTCTGCTGCGCGATCTGCCTGGGGCCAGGGAGAATTTTCTGCGAGCCGGCAGGGGCCGCATCGTCTGTCTGTTTCCTTATGACATCGCTGCCGCCTGTCTTTTGGCTCAGGAAGCCGGCTGCTGCGTGAGCGATGCCTACGGCCGGTCTCTGGACGATCTGCCCCTGATGGAGCACGGCGAGGATCAGTTGCCCAGCTGTATCATAGCCGGCAGCGAGCGGCTGCACCGGCGTATCCTGGAGGTCATCGAGGAACGCTTCGCTGATATTCTGGGGTCTTCTGCGGATAAGAGGCGGGAGGTTGACTAGAGGGGCGTCGAGTTGCCGGTCAGGTACCACAGATAGGCCAGGGCGCCGCAGAAAATGAAGGCGCCGTCCACCACCAGCTCGACGGTGGTCCCCTGGGAGATGATCCGCCGGTGGTAGAGGTACAGGTACAGGGCGGTGTACAGCACGCCTGCCAGCAGATAGGAGCTCAGGCCGCTGGTCCAGCCCAATGGCCCGGAGATGATCAGCACCACGGCCAAAAGGGCGGTCAGGGCCACCAGGATGGTCTTGGTGTTCTTGATGCCGGTCAGGATGGGCAGAGTCTCCCGGCCCACGATCTGGTCTCCCTGGATCTCCTTGATGCTGAACAGGACCGAGCGGATGAAGGCCATGGTGAAGGTGAACAACAGGGCCACGCCGGTGGCTGCGGTGAAGGGGACCTCGCTGGCCAGCAGGGGTGTGATGACGGCCACGATGGTCCAGGCGAAGGCCAGAGCCAGGTCCTTGGAGGCGGGAATATCTTTGAGGCTGTGATATCCCAGGGGTCCGGGCCAGCGCTGGGGCAGGATCCTGATGCGGTAGACCACTCCCAGAAAGGACATGGCCAGGATCAGCATAAAGGGCCAGGTTCCCAGGGTCAGGGCGGAGGTCAGAGCGCCCAGGGCGGAGAGACCTCCTAATAAGATGAGCAGCTTTTTGTGCCGGTTGTAGAACTCCAGCCGGGCCGGCTCGCTGAACTTGACCGCCGTCCAGTCTGTAAAGTGGTTGAGAATATGCATGGCGAAGACGTAGAAGCCGGCCACCATGACGAAGCGCAGTCCGGGCACGATGCCCTGAAGCCGGCAGGTGGCATAGCTGAGGCTGGCCGCCCCCAGGCCCACGTAGATGTTGCTCTTCACCAGATAGGTGATCTGATCCCATAGAAACCGCAGCCATCTCCTCCGTTCCCCCCCCCACAGTCCCTCCAGCCGGTCCACTACCTCCTGGATGAGCCAATTAGGTGTTGAGGCCCCGGCGGTGACCCCCACGGTGGCGTAAACGGTCAAGGCCGGCAGATCCAGCTCATCGGCTGTCTCCACATAATAGGTGGGCGTGCCCGTCCGGCGACAGATCTTGGCCAGCCGGCGGGTGTTGGCACTGTTGCGGCCGCCCACCACGATCATGGCGTTCACCTCCCCGGCCAGTTGCTGAGCCTCCACCTGGCGCTGGCTGGTGGAGTCACAGATGGTGTGGAAGATCAACGCCCCGGGAAATTTGTTCTTGATGGCCCGGACGATCTCCCGGAAGGCGTTCTGATCCTGGGTGGTCTGGGCCACCACGCAGACCTTTTCCAGCTCCGGCAATCCGGCCACATCATCGAGTCTTTCCACCACCAGGCCCCCGGCTCCGGCGTATCCCAATAGGCCGGTCACCTCCGAGTGCCCCCGGTCGCCGATGATGATGGTTGTGTACCCCTCCCGAACGTGCTTTTTGATGATAGACTGCACCCGGGATACCCGCGGGCAGGTGGCATCGCCCACCCGGGCCCCGGAGGCTTGGATCCTATGCCGTTCCCGGGGAGCCACTCCGTGGGAGCGGATGATGATGTAGGCCCCCTCATCCTCTGGGGGAAGATCCCCTTTGGGGTCGATGACCCGCACCCCTTTGGAGGCCAGCATCTCGATGGCCTGGGGATTGTGGATCAGCGGACCGTAGGTGTACAATGGCCCCTTTTCCTTGTTGGCCGCCTCCAGGATCAGGTTCATGGCCCGCCTAACCCCGGGACAGAAGCCGGCAGTTTTGGCCAGCTTGATGCGCACCCTTTTTCCTTTAGTGACCTGAGATGGGAGGGAACTTGTCTGGTGGAAACATAGTGTTTGCAGGAGGAAATGTCAATAGTTTTGGAGTTTAGAGAGTTGGGAGAGTTATGAGAGTTGAGAGAGTTGGGCGAGTTAAGGGAGTTGAGAGAGTTCGATTCTCGGTTGTCGGTGTCGAAGCTCGTAACGAGGCTCGAAGCCCGAGGTTGGAAGCTCGTGAACGTCGTGAGCAACAGTCGCCGGTATTTTTCCTGCCTACTGCCGACTGCCACTATTCTCTCGCTGCCATTGCCAATTGCCATTGCCACTGGGGCGGTGTGGAAGGGGGAGGAATCCCCCTTGCTCCGGCCAGCGTGCCTTCGGCACCGGGGCGCTATCGGCGACTACGCCGCCGATGCC
>DAOVRJ010000166.1 GCA_030628225.1 Candidatus Zixiibacteriota bacterium
GAGAGGACAGTTCCGGTCGAACCCTGAAAGATCGATGATAGCAGATGAAAAGAGGGCGGCCCAACTGTGCGGGTCGCCCCTTTTTTAGAAACTTAATGTTGAAGGATTTGGACATCAGAAATTAGTGCTTGCAGGATCTTTTCTTTTCATTTCAACGCAAAACACGCCATAAGCTTGACTCATAAACCCCTATGACAAGAAACGATATGTTTTTGCTTTGGGCATCTCCTTAACTCGTTTGAAAAACTCTGTTTCTGTAATCTCCGTCGGCCATTCTAATCGTGCAAAGAAATGAAACTGATTGCTTTCGGTTTTGCGATAGTCAACTGCTTTGAGGGCAATTAAGTAGCTAATATCACGGCTTAAAGCTTTGTTAGGATTCTTCAATCCGGTATACAGCAAACGCGTCTTGTCAAAAAGGTCCTCCAAGGTGAGATAATCAGTCTCTAAGAGCAACTTAAGAATTGCAATGTGTCTCTCCATTATTACACGTTTCCTTTTACTTCTGAGTCTATTGAAAAGATCATACATTAGATTTAAGAACAGTGCTTTGGATACGTTCTTTTTGATTTCTTCGAAAAGTCGTCTACACTGGAGCTCAATTCCTTTCAACCCAAAGAGCAAAAAAGAAGTTAAATCATAATCATTAGCCCGCACTTCCGCCAATGATTCTAAATAGCTGTTTTTCTCCTCATAATAGTAGTTCGACATAGCAATAAATAGCGTGTCACGAAGACCTACACGCTGAAGCATGAGTGCTTCTACTGCACGGGCTGTCCTTCCATTTCCATCGAGAAACGGGTGAATTGCGGCGAAGTGGTGATGCAAGGCCAGCGCTTGAATCAGAGGATCATGTTCTTGAAACTCTTTCTTAATAGCTCTACATAATTCATTGAACGCTCTTTCACATTCAGTACCCCCTTCAACTCCCCGATGTCGTGGTGTACCATAAGTAACATTCTGATCACGACCACGGAGTTCTCCAGGAGCGCAATGGTCATCGTCGGCATCCGCAATAATCAACCGATGAATCCCCCGAATGAGGTCGGCGTCAATAGGCCGATCCATTGGCAATTTTGCAATCCAGCGATAAGCTCGGACAGCTGCAGCTGCTTGTCGCTGGGAACGCGTGTAAAGCTTCTGAGGAAATTCATCAAGTGCCGCGTCTAACTCTTTTTCGGTGAAATCAGCACCTTCTATGCGGGATGTACCAGCAACCTCTCTCTTGAGCTGGACAATTTGAAGCTTGTCTGCCCAACTCCTCTGGTAAGGCATAGCAGTCAAAGAGAGCACAACTGCTTTAGCAGATGCGAGCTGAGCACTTATCGCAACCGGATCGTATTTAATCCAATTTTGTGGAAACTTATAGCGAATCATATTCTCAATATAACCATTTTCATTTCCATGTCAAGTCTTTTTTTCTAATAACAGAACAAGCCAATTTATAAATTGTTACGAAACATTCTGTGAGTATTTTTTTCTGTTCATTTCCAACTCATTTCCAGTTTATTTCCAGCTTGTTTCCAAATAACTTTCTTGAGGGCTTACTTCATTCTAACTCTCCGAGCTCCCAGTTCTCAGCTCCGCGCTCTCACAACTCTCTCAACTCTCTAAACTCTCCAAACTCTCTAAACTCAGTTCACGATTCCCGAGTCTCCAGTCTCGAGTCTCGGCTTTTACAAAAACTCCTTGACAGACCCCACCATTTTGTGTTAAGATAAATTGGAACAGCTTCAGAACAATTACATTCCGTCACTTCTCAAATCAACAAAGGGGGTATTGTGAATAAATTATTTGTCTGGTCACTGTTAGCTGCACTCCTGGTGACCTTTCTGCCGGGCCCGGCTCTGGCCGCCTACGAGGTCATCGTGGACGACGAGGATGGTGCGCCCGCATTCACCACGGTGGGCACCTGGGGGGTAAGTGGCTATGGAAACAACTACCCGCCACCTAATGGCAACAAACATTTCGCATATCATGGAGATGGCTCGGGTACGGCCACCTGGACCACTTCTCTAGACTATGATGGGGACTACTCGGTTTGGTTCTGGGTGAACAACTCCACCTACGCTAACCCCGCCGAGTATATCATCCAACACGCCGGTGGAATCGACACCGTCTACAAGAGCCAGTACAAGGTTGGCGATGGCTGGCATTCTCTGGACACATTGAACTTCATCTCATCAGCCACGGTCACAGTGACCGATACATTCCCTGCGGGTACCTACGTGGTCGCCGACGCCATCCGCTGGCTCTATCTCACCCCCACCCACTCCATCAGCGGCTCGGTCAGCTTCAGCGACGGCTCCGCAATCGACGTGGCCACTATCAAGGCCTACGAGCACGACACCTCCAACCTGGTGGGTCAGGACGAGACCGTCCCCGGCGGGGGCAGCTACTCCATCGACAACCTGTTCGATGGTGCCTACGACCTGGTCTTCACCTCGGTGCGCTACGACACGGCGGCCATCGACAGCGTGGCCATCGACGGGGGCGACGTGACCGGCCAGGACGTGGTCATGCAGCGCTCCGCCGGCCCCTTCTACACCATCGGTGGCACGGTGACCTTCGACGACGGCTCTCCCACGGCCATCGCCGAGATCACCGCCTACGAGAACGACACTCAGTATGTCCTGGACCGGGACAGCACCGCCGCCGGAGGGGGATCCTACACGCTAATTGATTTCCCCGACGGGACCTACGACATCGTGGTGCGGGCCGACGGCTACGCCAGCGACGCCTCCACCCTGGCCAACACGGTCGTTTCCGGCTCCCCTGTGACCGGCGCCGACGTGACCCTGCACAAGACCTTCACATTCGTCTTCTGGACCGACACCCACGTGGGCGACGCCGGGGGCACCTCGGGAACCACAGATGCCCGCAACGACATCAACACCCTCACGGACATCGACTTCGTCTTCCACAGCGGGGACATCACCGAGTTCGGGGACAACTGGATGTACGACCAGTACAAGAACATCGCCGACGGCCTAATCTTTCCCCGCTACGAGGTGCCCGGCAACCACGACACCAAGTGGCCCGAGGCCGGCCTGGAGAAGTTCCGGGAGGTCTGCGGACCGATCTATTTCTCCTTCGACCACAAGGGATACCACTTTATCGGCCTCAACGTGGGCACCTGGATGCGCGGCGAGGGCAGCATCGACGTGACCCAGCTGGAGTGGCTGAAGGCCGATCTGGCTGCCCTGGCACCGGAGATGCCCATCTTCGTCTTCTGGCACCATCCGGCCTGTAATAACTTTTTCGCCAAAGCAAATGAGTCGGCGCTGCTGGACATTCTCAAGCCCTACCGGGTCGTACTGTGCTTAACGGGCCATGTGCACTCCAACCATCTCTATGACTTCGAGGGCATCGTGGGCATGGCCGGGGAGGCACCTTTCGGAACCGGCGCCGGGTATAGCATCATCCAGGTCACCGAAAGTCAGGTCACCGTCTCCAACCGGCCCAACGGCGGGCCCACACAGTCGCCGTGGGTCACCATAGATCTGCCGGTGCCCGCCTACCCCACCATCACCTTCTACCAGCCGGCAGAAGATGATCTGGTCTCCGGCACCATCAACATCGATGTGACCATCGCCGGCAACCCGGAGACGGTCACCTCGGCCGAGTTCCAGTTCGATGACGACGGCTGGCAATCCATGAGCGGCATGGGCTCCAACTGGAGCGGATCGGGTTCCACCACCGGCCTGATCAACGGCGCCCATCAGATCCAGGTAAAGATGAGCTCGGCCTCCCACACCTGGTACAAATCCACCAATGTCTATGTGGAGAACGGATATCCTAAAGCCGTCTGGCGGTATCAGGCCGCAGGCACCATCCAGTCCTCCCCGGCGACCGACGAGGGGCGGGTCTATTTCGGCACCCTGGAGGGAAAAGTCTACTGTCTGGACCTGTTCACCGGCCACAAGCTGTGGGATCATCAGACGGGCAGCGAGATCGTCTCCTCCCCCGCCGTGGAGGGCGACCTGGTGTTCATCGGCTCCTGCGACAGCACCCTCTACGCCCTGGATGTCTCCGATGGCTCTGTGGAGTGGACCTGCCCTGTGGGCGGGACGATCATGAGCCATCCCACCGTCGCCGACAGCGTGGTCTACGTGGGCTGCGGCGATCACAAGCTGTACGCCGTGGACATGATCACCGGCAGCGAGCTGTGGTCCTTCTCCACCGGCGGGATGATCGAGACCCGGCCTTTGGTGCATGACGGGGTGGTCTATTTCGGCAGCTGGGACTCCTACTTCTACGCCGTGGAGATCAGCACCCATACGCAATTGTGGCGCTGGCAGAGCCCCACAAACGCCAGCCGGTACTATAGCCCGGCGGCCGTCTGGCCGGCCTGGGCCAACAACAAGGTCTTCTTCACTTCCCCGGAGCGGTACATGATGGCTCTGGTGGATTCCACCGGATCCCCGGTGTGGCGCTCCAACACGCCGCAGTTCTACGACTCCATCGGCCGCTCGGCCTCCGGCGACAAGATCTACGGCCGGGCCCTGGACGGCAAATTGTACGCCTTCGACTCGGCCGCCTCCAGCCAGGTACAGCTCTGGGGCACCGACCAGGGCTGGGGCTGGGACCACGGGCCGTCCATGCCCATCGAGTACGGCGGGACTATCTACACCGGCTGCAAGCGCGGTTACGTCGTAGCGGTGAACCCCACTAACGGCGCCACCCTCTGGAAGTATCAGGTGGGCAAGGGGTACATGTTCACCACGGTGACCACCGGGAACGGGGCGGCCATCGCCGCCACCCAGGACGGCCGGATCTGCGCCGTGGTGGACGCCTCGGCGCCCTGGCCGATCGGTGACCTGGAGAGCCAGAAGGCCGGAGCGACTGAGATCAGACTGAGCTGGTCCCCCAAGGCCGGCGCCACCGAGTACCGCATCTTCCGCGGGGTGAACGATCCCGGTTTCACTCCCGGATCGCCCTATGACGCCACTCCCGACGTCTATTATCTGGACTCGTCGGCCGGCGACCCGGCCAACAACTACTACTACGTGGTCCGGGCGGCCAACACATACGGCGAGAGCGATGACTCCAACCGGGTGGGGGAGTTCGATAGGAGCTTGCAAAATGCGAAGAGGGGTGGGAATCAGCGTGGATCGAAACGGGAACAGGTGGCCAGTGTGAAGAGAAGGTGAGTCTCCACATGTGCCGTCGGGTGGCCTCACCCGACGGTCCCTTACTTTTGTAAGTCGATAGAAATCGACAGTTGGTCGGACAATCCGACGCCACTGAAAAATGCTCGAAGCTCGTAACGAGGCTCGTCTGTCGAAGCTCGATGTCGTCTCTCTCTGTCATTCCTGCGAATGCAGGAATCTCGTTTTTTCCCCCTGGTTCCCAAACTTCGTTTGGGAACCTTTTTTATCTGGAGTACGCAAGCCTAGCTAGCGCTTTTCATCACGTGGCGTCGGGTCACCGTACCCGACGCAGGCAAAGGAAACAACTGTCGGGTGGGGTCACTCGACAACACGAAAAATAACATCCACAGCAAGCAAGGGGTAGACCACACAAGAGGACTGGCAATAAAAAATAGGATGTGTCCCTATTTTTATTCTCAGAATGACAACAAAGAATATTCTCTCTTTATGTCATTCCCGTGCAAACGGGAATCCAGAGGCTTATGTCCCGGAGGAGCTCCGGCCTCTGCGGGACAGGTACTATAAGGCCGTCCTCACAGGAGTGAGGACGCTACAGTGGATTTTTCCACCATACCCTTCACAA
>DAOVRJ010000109.1 GCA_030628225.1 Candidatus Zixiibacteriota bacterium
CAGCTCTCTCTTCCAGACCGGCGATTCCTTTTCCTTCCAGCACCTCCAACAGCCGGAGCTGGGCTTTCTCACTGATTCCTCCCACAGATTTCAGAAACAGGGTCACTGGAGATTGGCTGACTACTCTTGGCGGGGTCAAGAAGAGGAGCTGCTGAATTTCCAGAAAGTTGATCTCCGAAGAATAACAAGGATATACCTTAAATCCCCTCTCTCCAGGATCTCTGTACCGGTGAATTTGCCGGGCGAGATATTCCTTGCCCACACCGCTTTCCCCCACGATCAACACGTTGGCAAACACCTGACTGGCTCTTTGAGCCAACCTATAAGCTCCCTCCATTGTAAACTCGGAACTAACCTGCTTTGGGACGATGTAATACATCCGCAGCTCCAGCTGGTTACATCAAAGTGTCCATCTGGTGTTGTAAAAAAAATTCCCTAAAATGATAACAACCCCATCAAACAAAGGTCTCATTCTAACTGATATATCCCAGCTGAGACATTACGAAAGATGGCGTTTCCTCTTCACCTTCTTTTTCAGGATCAGATGGAGGATCCTCTTCCGACCATGGAATTCCTGGCGGTGCCGGTTCCGGATCACCCACGGGCCCAGCCACGAGTAAAGTACTTATTGTCAGCACGAGAACGAAGCTAAACACGAAAACCAATATGAGGGCTTTCCCGAATTCATTCCATCCAGTATTTGGCGCAGACATCAGTAACGTCCCTCCTTCCGTGAACAGTATGAATCGCAGTTAATCGTCTTAGCAAGTGGCAAATAATGTGCCAAGGCCAAAAAAAACCGTTAGATTCAGCCTAACGGGTTAGTATCAAAATAGTTAATAAAGACAAAAGTTCTAAATGTCCAGATAGGAAATAGCCAAGGCGTGGCATCTCGCTACTAAAAGTTGCGAAATGCCCCACCAAAAACACACTATTTCCGGCAATCTTCTTTCTAAATCCACATTAGACATAGAGTTTAGCAAACGGAGTTATTAACGAAGTGCTTTCCCGCAATATTCGCTAAAAAGGAGTACCTTACCATTCTTCAGCAAGTTACGGACTCGCAGAATTTGCTGTAGGGCTGTTTCCCACAGCTTAAGGATCACTTCCAGAATTGAAACCATTTCCGTTCTTTAAATACAGCACCATTATTTTTTTGAACATTGCAACGGGTTTGTACCTCGTAGCGGCAAGCAAATCCGCATACGAAGTCATTTTCTCTCTTATTATCTCCCCTCACCCATCATCCCCTCTGAATTTTTCAACTTGATCCTTACAGTCTTGAACAAGATGTCCCCACTCCTCAGGATCTTGCTCCCAGAAACCCCCTCCCCAGCTCGCTGCATGCAGGTACCACTCGTCAGAGATCTTATAATAGTTGCAATAGACATAATGGATGACAGTCAGGTCGAAATAATCCCGTTCAGGCACCTCTAATGAGGGAAATGTAAATACCATGGCTTCCACTTTCAGGCCATCTAAGCTGGGCACCTTTTTTAAAACCTCTTCGGGGATCCTTTTCCACAGATAAATCGTTATCTCATCAGCCTGCAAACTTGTTTCGCGCTCATAGATAACCCTTAGCCATATTTTAAATTCCTTTTCAGTAGGCAGATTGTCTGAGCAGCCACATCCGCAGAAAAGGAGAACGACAAGTGCAACAAAGAAATTAGCGAGGTAATTGCTGAATTCAGATGATATAATAGGCATATTCATTTCTCCCTGTAAAGTACAACACACCATTACCGCTCTGGAACTATCTCGAAGTAATCAGCGTTTGACAACTTCACCTGGAAATGGAAAAAATAATTCCAGCATCATTTCATTGTAGAAAATAGGCGATTACTTGTCAAGTAGTTTTACATCTTTTTCTGAATTATCGAGTTGGCCGCGTCGGGATGATCTCGAGTTTTAAGCCAGCTCTTTATGAAAAAAACTGCCTCTTCAAAGGGTAAGCTTCTCAACCGGAAAGTGAGCTTTCCAGTCGAGCAAGCTGCATCTGTAGGCAGCTTTTTCGCATGGCTCAGCATAACATATTTTTTCAACTGATCTTTAAATCTTCACTTCTACAATAAGAAACCGCTGTCCCGCAGAACAGCAGCATAAGACAACAAGAAAAACCCGGATAGTTAAAAATCATTTCTTCTTCGTTAAAAAACCTGCTGCCTGTTTGATGTGCTGACTAGTGGAAACCAGAAAGACGGTGTCCCCCTCTTGCAGAACGTTTCCCCCTCGGGGAATCTGAAAATTGCCCTTCTCCTCATTATAATTTCCCACAAAGACGCACTCATACACGAAGCTCGAAACGGGGTTAACGGTTTCGATACCGACAGATGAGCTTCGTAAAAACCGGGGTTCGAGATTCGAGACTCGAGATTCGTAAAACCAACGGGTTTATGATGTATTTTACGATTACCAATCCTCGAGTCTCGGTCTTTTCAGAGGGGGTAGCGGAAGACAGCTTGACGACCTTCTGCGAAGGTCGTAATGAAAAAGGCAAAGTGAAAAGTGTAAAATGAAAAATGGATTCAGCAAACCGGTGAAACCTCAGACCAATAATTTGTCGATGTCTTTTTGAAATTTGCACTTTGCATTTTTCAATTTGCAATGGCGGCACCGCAGGTGCCGCTAAAGGGTGATGGGATGCGACCAAAGGGAGCATCAGGTGGGGTGGACTTCCCCCTTACCCATAAAAAACCGCCTTTGCAGCGAAGGCGGTTTCTCAGGCATCCGGTTAAGCCCAAAGAGACATTAATTTTACTTTGAGCTCTTCATGTTGTACTTGTGCATTTTATATCGCAGAACACTCTCCCTAATCCCCAGGGATTTAGCGGCTTTCACCTGAACAAAACCATGCTCCCGCAACGATTTCTCGATCGTGGTCCGCTCGATAAAAGCGAGCAGGTCTTCCAATTTCGAATAACCTGATGGAACGCTGACGGTCATCTCCTGCCCTTCACCAATAACAATAGAGGGTACGTACTCTATGGGGAACAATTTGCCATCAGCCATTACCACGCCTCGCTGAACGAAGTTCTCCAACTCTCTCACGTTTCCAGGCCAGTCGTACTTCATGAAGGCCTCCATCGCCTCGGCCGATATGATAATCCGCTCCCGTTCATTCTCCAGGCAATACTTGTTCATGAAATAATCAATCAGAAAGGGAATATCCTCCTTACGATCCCGTAGAGGAGGAATGTTAATGGTCACCGTGTTTAATCTGTAAAAAAGGTCCTTTCTGAATTTCCTCTCAGTGATAGCCCTCTGGGGCTCCTGATTGGTGGCTGAGATAATTCGTACATCAACCTTTATTGTACTGCTTCCTCCTACCCTTTCGAATTCCCGCTCCTGAAGAACGCGCAGAACCTTGGCTTGCGTAGACAGACTCATATCGCAAATCTCGTCCAAGAAAATGGTCCCGCCATCGGCCAACTCGAATTTCCCCTTTCGGCTCTTAACCCCAGTGGCGATCTTCTCCTCAATGCCGAACAACTCCGTCTCCAGCAAACTCTCCGTCAGAGCCGCACAATTCACCTTCAGAAACGGTCTGTCCTTTCGAGGACTGGAATAATGAATTAATCTGGCTACCAGTTCCTTGCCAGTGCCGCTTTCGCCCAACACCAAAACGCTGGCTCTGCTGGGCGAAACCTTCTCGATTACATTGAAGATGTCCTGCATCGTTTTGCTGTTGCCGACGAAATTGTCATGCTTATATTTGGTGTTCAGCTCCTTCTTCAGGTACACGTTCTCCCCATAGAGCTGGCTATACAGTTTGGCATTTTCGATGGCCATGGCCGTCAGGTTGGAGAAAGATTCCAGAAAGGAGATGTCCCGGGCGGAGAAGATGCCCGGCACGCTGCGGTTATCCAGGTAAATGGTGCCGATGATCTTGCCCTTGATCTTCAGGGGCACACAGAGAATGGACATAATATTGTACATGGACACGCTCTGCCAGCGATTGAATTGATCATCTTGCAAAGCGTTATCGACAACAATCGGCTTTCCCAGCATGGCAACGTTTTTCACGGTGCTGCGGCTGATCTCCAGGGCATCCGATAAAGTCTGTTTTTCCATGCTACGCGCTATTTTGACTTGAAAATCATCTTGTTCCCAATCGTAAAAGATGATCGCTCCCCTCTCAGCATGTAACATATCGATGGCCAAATCCAAAACCCTTTCTAAAAGAAGATCCAGATCGTGCATGGAGTTTAGAATCTCACTCATGGTGTAGAGGGTAAACAGCTCTGCGCTCTCCTGCCGATCCAGAACAGCCTGTAAACTCTCCAGTCGTTTCTCTATTCTGGACATAAAATGTTTCACCCCCAATTTTTGGAAGATCATCAGGGATTCCCTGAAATATCGGATCGATTCCCTAACCCTGAGCCCTTTTTGTTTTGTTGTGCCCCGCATAAAATAGGTTTTGGCCAATTCATAGCGTGCCGGGAGCTTTTTCAAGATCTCGATGCTCTGGACAAACAACTCATCGGAGCCCGCCTCATTTCCGGAAAGGGCCTCGATGGTGGCCATAGTCCTGGCAGCCTCTGCCCGCAATAACGCCACTCCCGCTTGCGATGCCCCGGACAGTGACCGACTCCCGAATTCCCTCGCTTTATCCAACCGATCCATAGCTAAATAGAGCTCGGCCAAGGCCAGGTCCACCTGCACCAGATCTACTGGATTTTCAAATCTCTCCAGGCAATCGCGACTGGCCAGAAGGCTCCGCTCCGCTTTTTGATGATGGCCCTGGTCTACATCCAAACAGCCCAAATTAAATAGGGAGATACATGCACCGACCTCATCTTTGATCTCCGTCCTGAGCCGCTGAGCCCTTTTATAGTGACCAAAAGCCGCTTTCCACTCGCCTTTTGCTCTGGCCAAATCACCAAAATTATCGTACGAGGCACCCAGACCATACTTGTTGTCCAACTGCTTCCGGATGCGCAAGGCCTCTTCTTGACAGCGCTCTGCCTCGCTCCACATCCCCCGGTGCATATGCAGGATCCCCAAATTGTTGAGCGTGAGGGCCAACCCTTCCAGATCTCCCAGGCGCATCTTGATCCTCTGGCTCTGCAGATAAAAGGTGGTGGCCTGATCCCATTCGCCGCTCTCAGCGTAAGCCCAGGCTAGATTGTGACAGACCTTCGCCTCGCCAAAAACATCCGCCGTCGTCCTGCGCAGGTGATGACACTCCTGGAACTTCTCGATGGCCCTCTCTCCTTGCCCCTGGTTTAAGTAGACCAACCCCAGGTTATCGAGAAGAACCGCTATTCTCTCCTGGTCCCCGAGCTCCTGATATATTTTCAGTGCTCTCTCGTAATAACACTGTGCCTCTTGGTATCGACCTAAAGTCCAGGACACGACGCCCAATCTATTCAATACCTGGGCAGTGTCGGCCCGGTCTTGTCCCCAGCGAAGCAGTTTCAACGACTTCATCAGCGCCGTCAGAGCACCCTCGTAGTCGGATTTCATCCGGTTGATCCAGCCAATCTCGGCCAATATACGCGCCCGAGAAAGGTTCAGGCCGGGGCCATGCGCTTGAGCCAGCGCTTCATCCAGAATAGTTAAAGCTTTCTCGAACTGACTCTGTTTTCGAAAAAGCACGGCTCTTTTCCGCTGGAGCTCCATGACAGCGACAGAGCCAGGCTCGACCAGTTGACTGAGAACCCGGTTATAATGTTGAAGGCCCTCGGCATAGCGGCCCGACAACGAACAGGAATCCCCCAAAGCTTCCAGGATAGAGGACAACTGACTCTTATCTCCGACAATCTCCTTGGCTTTCAGGGCCTGCATAAAAAGCCGATAGACCTCCTCTGGATTAGAGACAGCCCGGGCTCTCTCAGCGGCCTTTGGGGAATACACAGATGACTTGGCATACTCACCGGCCCGATGAAAATGATCGGCCATAGCCACCAGATCTCTATTGCCTGAAGATCGCCTTTCCAACCGCAGGGCAATATTCCGATGAAGCTTTTTACGAACATCGGGGGCAATGGACTCATACAGGCTTTCTCTTAATCCCGTTTTGGCGAAATAATACAAGTTCTCCCGCCCACCAGCGGCTGGTTCCCTGGTCAAAAAACCATCCATCAGAGCGTCTCTCAAATAGGCATAAAAATTCGACCCGGGGAGAACCAACACTTGCCGGAGATCTTCCAGCCGAAACCCGTCGCCGATCACGGCGGTGGCGGATAGAAGCTCTCTGACTCCCTGACTCATACCTGCGATGGCAACCTGATTTATGTCATCCAGGGTCCGCGGAAATCTGAGCTGCAGCAGCCGATCGCGATCCAGTGACCAGTCTCCTGCACAGGGAACCAGTATCTTGTGAGCGCGTATGGCCGCGATGAACTCCTCCACATACAGCGGATTACCCCTGGATTGCTGATAGAGATAGTCTTTGAGCTTTTCTTCCCCATCCAGCAGCTTGAACCGGGAACGAATCAACTGGGCCACAGCTGGCTTTGTCAGTGGCCGCAACTTTAAAGTGCGCACGGGAGAACCCGCTCCTCTTTTCTGGAAAGACAGCAGCGACGACCTTCTTTCTTCATCGAGCCGGGATGCCTGATAACTGGCACAGATCATGATGGGATGGCCAGAGAGCCGATCCAATAGGTAGTCGAGAAAGGGCAATAGAGCCAGATCACTGGACTCGAGATCCTCGATGAGAAGCAGGGGGGCTCTGGAGAACTGGCTGATTTGACGACAGATCAGCTCCCAGGCCCGGTAACCCTCCCCAGGGACCTCACCGGGCACATGGAAAACAGGCATCTCGATAGCCAGGCTGCTCAGCTGTGGAATGCCCCCACACCCCCAGTTGTGCCCAAACACGGCGGTCCCCTGTAGCTGACAGCTAATGGCAAACTCTTTCAGGAGCCGCGACTTTCCAATCCCAAATTCCCCCTCTATAAAAACCAGGCGCGCCTCTCCGGCCATCACCTCCTGATGCCATCTACGCAGGCGAGCTATCTGGGACTCTCGGCCCACAAACTGGCTTGGAGGCAGAATGCCCGTGGCTCGTTCCTGATCACCTGTCAGGGCGTAACCAGCATCCCGGCGCAGGCTGTCCAGAACCGCCGAGGCAGTGGGAAATCGATCCAGAGGATCTTTCTCCAAAAGCTTGAGCACAATTCTCTCAAGGGCTCCAGGGATCTTCTTATTGTACATCCGGGGAGATTTGGGAATCAGCTCCAGATGATTGCGCAAAATGCCGTGGGCATCTTTGGCCCGGAAGGGGTTTTCCCCGGTGAGCACCTCGTAGAGAGTAACACCCAGAGAGTAGAGGTCGGCACGATGATCCACGGCTCCTCCACGAATCATCTCCGGCGCAAAATACTCCAAAGTCCCCGATAATTGAACCCCACCTGCGGCAACCTTCGTCGTGGCCAGGCCAAAATCAACGAGCTTAGCGATGGGCGGTCCCTGGGGACGGGATTGAAGAAGAATATTGCTGGGTTTCACATCCTGGTGGATGAGACCGTAGGCATGCAAATAATCCAAAGCCAGGCAGATGTCTGCCAGGATGGAGTAAAAATCGACCTCCGTGATCTTCTGGAAAAGAGACTGATCGAACGGAGGCCCTTTTACGTATTCCATGACAAAATACGGTTTCTTCTTTGATGTCAGACCAAAATTTAGTATTTTGACTATGTACGGATGATCAAGCTGACTGAGAAGGGAGAATTCGTCTCGCAGGCTTTGCGCACCCTCGAGGTCAGCAGAACCAAAACCCAGCACCTTCAAGGCTACCGGGATTTTATCCCCGACCAAATGAGCCTGATATACCGAGCCGATGGATCCTGCACCCAATTTTCGACCTATCACGTATCGAGCATCGATGATCCGTGTGCTCATCCTTCCAACTCTCACATCTGTGCCATATGGCGGGAAAAAGGTGTGTGACCTCTCTTTCCGGTCTTAAAAAGATAGGGAACATTTCCATTATAGGCCGAATTGGCAGGGGAGTCAAGAGATTTAGAAAAAATTCTTGACAATTTCCCACTTTTGATGTAGTATGAAGTTCACCGTCACCGTGTACTAAG
>DAOVRJ010000288.1 GCA_030628225.1 Candidatus Zixiibacteriota bacterium
GTATAATGCCCGGGTCTTGGATTTGCAGTCTGGCGACGAGGCGGGCATAAAGAACGTGACCATCGAGGTGCTGGGGGAATTTGCTCACGGATATCTTAAATGTGAGATCGGCGTCCACCGCCTGGTACGGATTTCGCCTTTCGATGCCAACCGCCGGCGCCATACTTCCTTCGCTTCAGTCTTCGTCTATCCCGAGGTGTCAGACTCCATCGAGGTGCAGATCAACCAATCCGATTTGCGCATCGACACTTATCGGGCAAGCGGGGCCGGCGGACAGCATGTGAACAAGACCGACTCGGCCGTGCGGATCACGCACATTCCGACGGGAATAGTAGTTCAATGCCAGGCGGAACGGTCTCAGCATCGCAATCGTGACAACGCCATGAAGGTTTTACGCGCTCGGCTCTATCAGCATTACCTGGAGCAGGAGAAGAGCAAGAAAGCCAAGCTGGAGGATAAGAAGAAGAAGATCGAGTGGGGAAGCCAGATCCGCTCTTATGTTCTGCACCCCTACAGCATGGTCAAGGATCACCGTACCAACGAGGAGACCGGCAATGCCCAGGCGGTGCTGGATGGTGATCTGGACAATTTCATCCAATCCTATCTGACATCTCATTAGCAGTGCACTCTTTCTTTGGGGCAACGATGAACAGGCCGTGATCCTGCTTTTTGCTTGACACTCCTGAGGAGAGGTGTTATATTTTTTCGGATGAGGTTTACGAAATCATTTGCCGAGAAGGTGATGCGTGGAGCTAAAAAGCGAGCTGTTTAAACAGCGACTTGAAAAATTGGAGATACTGAGAGAAAAGGGATTAGATCCTTTCCCGCACACATTTTCCCGTACCCACCTGTCCGCCGACATCCTTGAAGAGAGCAATGGCCTGATGGCCTCGGAGCAACAGGTGCGCGTGGCCGGGAGGATGATTTCTGTACGCGGACATGGTAAGAGCTGCTTTGCTCACATCCTGGATGGGGCAGGTAAAATCCAAATTTATCTACGCCAGGAGGAGGTGGGGGAGGAGCTATTCACCATATTTCGTCTTCTGGATGTCGGCGACATCATCGGCGTATGGGGGCCCGTATTTCGAACCAAAACCGGTGAGGTGACCGTCCATGTTCAAGGCTATTCTCTGTTGGCCAAAGCTCTGCGTACCCTTCCCGAAAAGTGGCACGGTCTCAGGGACAAGGAAATCCGCTATCGCCAGCGGTACCTGGATCTCATCGCCAACGAACAGGTGCGCGAGCTTTTTAAGCTACGCACCCGGATCATCAGGTCAGTGCGTCGCTTTTTGGACGACCGTGATTTCTTGGAGGTTGAGACCCCTATTCTACAGCCCATCTATGGTGGCGCCTTCGCCGAACCATTTGTGACTTTGCATAAGGCCCTGGGCATGAAACTCTTCCTCCGCATCGCCGATGAGCTTTACTTGAAGCGCCTGATCGTTGGTGGTTTCGATCGCATCTACGAGCTCTCTAAGAACTTCAGAAATGAGGGAATTGACCGGAACCACAATCCGGAGTTTACCCTCCTGGAGTTGTATCAGGCTTATGCCGATTACGGGGATATCATGAATTTGGTGGAGGAGATGATTTCCGGCGTGGGTCAGGAAGTCATCGGTTCTCGGCAAGTTCAGTACGGGGATCACCTGATCGATTGGACCCCACCCTGGAGGCGGATTTCCTTCTTCGAAGCCCTGGCCCAGGGAATAGGTCAGGATGTTTCCCAGTGGGATGAGGATAAGCTCAAGAATCTGATGGTCCACCGGCAGATGGAGGTCCGCGAGGGAGCTGGCCGCGGCCGACTATGGGAGGCCCTCTTTGATGCTGTGGTGGAGCCTGAGCTTATTCAACCCACCTTTGTTATCGATTATCCTCTGGAGAGTTCCCCACTGGCCAAGCGGCATCGGGAGCAGCCCAATCTGGTGGAGCGGTTTGAGCTCTTCGCGGCCGGAAAGGAGTTGGCCAACGCTTTCACTGAGTTGAACGATCCCGTAGATCAGCGCAAGCGTTTCCAGGAGCAGGCAAAACTGCGTCGAGCCGGAGACGACCAAGCTCAGATGGTGGATGAGGATTTTCTCCGTGCCCTGGAGTATGGCATGCCGCCCACTGGAGGATTGGGGGTGGGCATCGACCGTGTGGTAATGCTATTGGCTAATGCCTCATCCATCAGAGATGTCATCCTCTTTCCCCATATGAGAACAGAGAAACCCTGAGTTTACTCCAGGAAGGTCGCCCATGGCGTATGAGATGTTCATTGCCTGTCGATATCTGCGTTCTAGGCGCAAGGTAAAGTTTATCTCGGTGATCACCTTGTTTTCGGTGGGCGGCGTCTTCGTTGGAGTGGCTGCCCTGATAATCGTCTTGGCCGTGATGAACGGCTTGGAGAGCGAGGTCCGCTCTCGAATCGTGGGTACCACCGCCCACCTAAATGTTTTGACCTTTCACGATGATGGTATTGAGGACTACCGGGAGATCCTCCCCGCCGTCGGGAAAGTGGAACGAGTAGTGGCCGCTGCGCCGTTCATTTACTACAAAGCGGCTATACGCTCCAAATATCGCAGCGATGGCATTTTAGTCCGGGGCATTGACCCCGTCCTGGAGGCGAAGGTAACAAAGCTGGAGGATAATATCCTGTACGGTCAGCTTGATCTGGAACCTCAGCATGGGGGGGATGGGAAGGCCTTGCCGGGGATCATCCTGGGGGCCAGCTTGGCCGATGCCCTGGGGGCCGTTGTGGATCAGAAAGTCACCTTATTGAGCCTGCGTGACACCGGCGAGGCGGCAAGCTGGATGGTTCCTAAGGCGGCCCAATTTAGAGTGGCCGGTATTTTCGAGACAGGGCTGTACGAGTA
>DAOVRJ010000069.1 GCA_030628225.1 Candidatus Zixiibacteriota bacterium
ATTTCTATAAGATCCGGGCTAAATGGGAGAACCAAACAGTCCACAAGACGGGCAAGCTGGCCATTCTCAAATAAACGGAAGGGCGCAATGCCGCAGAACCGGGAAAACGGATTGAGACGAACATACCAAAAAAACTGGCCTGCTATCGCTGCGGCCATCTGCATGGTCTGGGTGCTGAGTCTGGCCCCGGCCGTCAGGGCCGACCATTACGCCGGGGAGTTCCTGCAGGTGGCTGTGGGCGCCCGGGCCCTGGGCCTTGGAGGGGCTTATTGCTCCCTGACACAGGACGGATGGGGCCCTTACTGGAACCCGGCGGGCAGCGCCTACCAGGAGCGAGTGGAGCTCTCGCTGATGCACGCCACCCTGTTTGACCTGGCCCAGCACGAATACCTCAACCTGGCCTTACCCTTGCCCAACCGGGCCACTTTTAGCTTAAGCTGGATACGGCTCGGCGTCGACGATATACCCGTGTTCCCGGATCCCGGCCGGACCTCAGATGGAGAGCTTCGTCCCGTTGAGGAGTGGGCCATCGACCCGGAAGAGTTCTTCAACGATTCCGAGGATGCCTTCATCTTCACATTTGCTAAGATGATTAACGTGAACCTGGATCTGGGCTGGCAGTATTTTGTCGTACCCCTGAAGATACCCGTGGGCTTGAACCTGAAGTACATACATCAGAGCCTGGGAGATGCCTCCGCTACCGGCATGGGCGTTGACCTGGGTGCGCAATTAGGATTCGGTATGGACAGGCTCCTGGACTTCGATCCATTGGGAGACTTCGCCGCCGGCTTGAACCTGCAGAATATAGGCAAAACGGCCCTCAGTTGGGATACAGAGACCCGGCATCGCGACCACATACCCTTCAACCTCAAGTTCGGCTTCAGCTACCTGCAACCCCTGTCCGCCGCGGGAACAGAGGCCATATTCGCCTACGACCGCGATACCGTTTACGGCGGCAAGAACCACTTTGGTCTGGAATTTGCCTACCGGAACTTGCTGGCCCTGCGCATAGGGGCGGAGGGAAAGGAATTGACCATGGGGGCGGGACTGCACATCTGGCAACTTAACCTGGACTATGCCTTCATATCCTACAGTCTCGGGAACATCCACCGGATCAGCGGTTCGGTGAGTTTTTGACCGCAACAGGAGGATAGATCGTTGCCCAGAAAATACCAGCACATACTTCTCGGATTTCTCCTGACGGCGTATCTATTGGGCCTGGCCGGCTGTTCCGACAAAAGCACGCCGGCAGACACCACTCCACCGGACCCGCCGGTGCTGTTGCCTTCGCCGGCGGACAGCTCCTGGGACGAAACGGGCACGGACGCCATCCCCGATGAAAATTACATCCAGCTGGTCTGGTTGATGGGAACGGAGGACGACCTGAGCGGCTACAAAATCTATCGGTCGTCGCCTCCTCTGGAGATGTTGACCCTTCTGGCCACCAAAACCCTGGGCAGCGGAGTTTGCGATACCGTCTACGATGACCAATCCGTTGAAATCGGAGTGCGCTATTTGTACACGGTAACCGCCTTCGACCAGGCCGGCAACGAGAGCGAGTGGTCGGGGGAAGTGGACTACATGCTCATCCCCAAGCTGAGCGATGAATCTCTCACCTCTCCTCGGGGAGAGATCGGGGAAAGACAGCCGACTTTCATCTGGATATCCA
Organism: Candidatus Zixiibacteriota bacterium; assembly: GCA_030628225.1. GTDB lineage: Bacteria > SM23-81 > SM23-81 > SM23-81 > SM23-81 > DAOVRJ01. Next base: position 1,670 of record DAOVRJ010000069.1, read on the forward strand.
CGGGAGAATCCATGGCGAACTATCTCCGGGTTTACGACGTTTTGGATGAACGCACCGTGTGGGTGAGCCCGGGGCAGAATCCCTTCTCCTCACCCCACTCGGTTTTCTACAACGAAGACGGAACCGCCGCCGATACGCTGTTGACCCCGGGCCGCCAATACTGGTGGCGAGTGGACCGGCAGGGCAGCGAGCTGCGCTCGGGGTCGGAGTCGAGATGGGTGAGTTTTACTGTGAAGTAAGAGATAGAGCGTTGAGAAAGTTAAGCGAGTTGAGAGTTTAAAGAGTTCTGAGAGATCAATCTTTCCACGATTCACGACACCCGATTCGCGTAATGCACTTCGAAGCCGATAAACGACTTTCCAATTCTTTCACGGACACGGATCACGATGTTAGCTCGAATCCTATTATCCCAACTATCAACAAGGAGCACCTTCATGCTGAAAAACTGGCGGGGCTGGGCAGCGGCTCTTCTCCTGATGGCCCTGGGGCTCCAGCTGGGCATATCTCCCCTTCTGGGGCAGGAAGATAGGGAGTATTCCGGAACTTCCGGAGCTCGATCTCCGCGGTATTACCTTTCTCTGGGCACCGAGGATGCCTTGACGATCAAGATCTTCATCTGGGGGCAGGTAGAACAACCTGGTGTATATGAGGTGCCGGATGGCACAGATCTCATCGCCGCCCTCTCCCTGGCCGGTGGTCCCACAGACTATGCCAAGCTCAGCGAGGTGCGGGTCATCCGCTCCGACGGCACAGATTCGGAGGTGTTGACGATCAACGTCAAAGAATACATGGATACCGGGGATATCAGCTTAATTCCCGTGCTCAAGCCAAGAGACACGGTGGTCGTCTCCGCAACCGTCTTTCGCATGTTTTACAGATTTGCCGCATTTGTCTCTCAGATAGCCATCGTGGCTAACGTCATCTGGCTCGTTTCGAACCGATGACAAGTATCCTTAAGGAGGTTAAACTTGGCGGAATTAGAAGAGCGCCCAGTGGCATTGAATGACTATCTGCGCGTCTTTTATCGGGGCCGTTGGATCATCGCCCTGGCTTTCTTTAGCACAGTTATCGCTGCGCTTATCTTTTCTTTCGCGATCAGCCCGGTCTACGAGGCCAAAACCACCTTGATGATCGAGAAGGACGGGGGCATGCAGCGCTCCCTGTTCGGAGTCTCCGGCTTTATGGAGCGGGAGACGGAGATCAACAACCAGGTGGAGATCCTGAAAAGCAGAACTCTGGCCGAGGAGATCGTGGCCAGGCTCAAAAAAGCACCGGAACGGGACCGGTTCGGCCTGCTCAGGGCCATGGACGAAGGGGCCACTGAAGATGACATGGTCAGGACCCTGCGAAGCAATTTGACCATCGTACCGCTCAGGGACACCGATATCATCGAAATACGATATCGGGCCGTCACGCCCTGGGAGGTTTCCTATATCGCCAATGCCTATGCCGATCAGTATTACCGGCGTGATCTGGAGGTCTCCCGCGGTGAGATCACAGAGGTGCGCCAGTTTCTCAAGGAGCAGTTGAAAAACATCCAGGAGATCCTGCAGCAATCAGAGGAGGATTTGCGCCAGTTCAAGGAGCAGAAGAAGGTGGCCGCCCTGTCGGAGGAGACCGAGGCACTGGTCAAGCAGTTGGCCGAATTCGAGGGCCTTTACAACGAGGCTAAAACCTCGCGGGATGCCACCCAGAAGCGCCTGGACTACATAAAGGGGAAGCTGGCCAAAACCAAGAGCACCATGGTAGAGGACATCACCCAGGTTTCCAGTCCCCTTATTCAGAAGCTGCGCAAGGAGATCTCCAGCCTGGAGGCCATCAGGGCAGGGTTTATCGCCCGGGGGTACACCGAGGATTTCGACAAGATGGTGGAGATCCAATCTCAGGTCGAGAAGACCAAGACCAAGATGAAGGAGGAGACCAGCAAACTGATCTCCAGAGATCTGGCGCCGGAGAACCCTCTGGCCTATTGTCAAGACCTGATCGACCGGATCCTCTCCCTGCAGATCGAGGTCAGCTCTCTGAACGCCAAGGTTCAGGCTCTGGGCAGCGTGGTCAAGACATACGAGATAAAACTCCAGTCCCTTCCGGAGAAAAGCCTTCGCTTAGCCCGGCTGGAGCGAGCGGCCAAGGTGAACGAGAACATCTACCTGATGATGCGGGAGAAATACGAGGAGGCCCGGATCACCGAGGCCGGCCAGATAGGCATGGTACGCATCATCGACCGGGCCAAGGAACCCCGTTACCCCATTCGCCCCAAAAAGAAACTCAACCTCCTCCTAGGGGCTATCATCGGGTTGGGCCTGGGCATCGGCATCACCCTGCTTTTGGACTATATGGACGATTCCCTCAAGAGCATCGAGGATGTGGAGCGCCACACCGGCCTGCGGATCCTGGGCTCTATTCCGGAGATCAAGACCAGCGAGAAGGTAAAATCTCGGCGAAGGGCCCGGGATGTGTCTCCAGAGCGCACGGTTAAACAGATCGCCTCGCGAATGGTCACTCACTTCGAGCCCAAATCGCCCGTCTCGGAGGCGTATCGCACCTTCCGCACCAACATCCAGTTCGCCCGGTTCGAACACCCACTCAAGACCCTGCTGGTCACCAGCGCCGGCCCCGGCGAGGGCAAATCCACCACCGTGGCCAACCTGGCCATCACCATGGCCCAGATGGGGACAAAAACCCTTCTGGTCGATGCCGACCTGAGGCGACCGGTATTGCATTCCATATTCGAGCAGGAGAAAAACCTGGGACTCACCAATGTCCTTCTGGGCAACACCCATGTAGACGATGCCATACATGAATTGGGGGTGAAAAACCTGAACCTTCTCTGCTGCGGCACCCTGCCACCCAACCCCTCTGAGCTGCTGGGCTCAGAAGCCATGAGAAAGCTGATGGAACAGCTCAAGGAAAAATATGACATCATCCTGTTTGACTCTCCGCCGGTGGTGGCCGTCACAGATGCTGCGGTACTTAGCGCCCAGATCGACGGTGTCATCCTGGTCATCTCCTCAGGAGAAACTACCCGTAACGCCGAGATTCGCGCCAAGACGTTGCTGAACAACGTCCGCGCCCAGATCCTGGGAGCGGTGTTGAACAATGTGAAGATGGCCGGCCGTTACGGCTCCTACTATTATTACTACTACTATCACTACTACGGACCCCGGGGCGAAACCGACAGGAAAGGAAAAAAGAAGAGAAGGAAAGGAAAGAAAAGAACCCACTATTAAAGGGAGGAATACGTGAAGGGAATAGTTTTGGCGGGTGGCTTGGGAACCAGGATGTTGCCCCTGACGAAAATCACCAACAAGCATCTTCTGCCCGTTTTCAACAAACCGATGATCTATTACCCCATTCAAACTCTGGTGGACGCAGGCATCGAGGACATCCTCTTGGTCACCGGGGGCACCAATGCCGGGGACTTTCTACGTCTGCTGGGCAACGGCAAGGAGTTCGGCCTGAAGCATCTCAACTACACCTACCAGGAGGGGGAAGGCGGCATCGCCGAGGCCCTGGGGCTGGCCGAATATTTCGCCGCTGGTGAAAAGATCGTGGTCATCCTGGGAGATAATCTTCTCCAGCAAGGGATCAAAAAAGCTGTGGACAACTTTCAGCGCCAGGAGAGGGGAGCAAAAATACTGCTCAAGGAGGTTTCCCAACCCCAGAGATTCGGGGTCGCCGAGATTAGTGGAGACCGCATCGTGAGCATCGAGGAGAAACCCGAGGCTCCCAAAAGCAACTTCATCGTCACCGGCTTCTACATGTACGACAGCCAGGTCTTCGACATCGTCAAGGCCCTGAAGCCTTCGGCCCGAGGCGAGCTGGAGATCACCGACGTGAACAACGCATATATCGAACAGGGAACCATGACCTTTGAAATCTTAGAGGGCTGGTGGACGGATGCCGGCACCTTCGAATCCCTGTACAACGCCACCTGTCTTATAGCCGAGAAAACCCTTTGACAAGGAGCTGTTGCATGGAGAATCTGCGGCATAAGATCGAGAAGATGCGAGCCCTGGTGGGCGTGATTGGTCTGGGCTATGTTGGCCTTCCTCTTGCCGTAGAGTTCGCCAAGGTCGGGTTCAAGGTCACGGGCATCGACCGCTGGAAAAAAAAGGTGGTCACCATCAATGCCGGTAAATCGGATGTTGAAGATGTGCCCGGCTCCACCGTGGCCACACTGGTGGCCTCCAAGAAATTGACGGCCACCACCAGCTACACAGCCATCCAGGAACTCGACGTGATCCTCATCTGCGTGCCCACACCTCTGGGAAAAACCAAAGACCCGGACGTCTCGTTCATCCTCGCGGCAGTGAGAGGAATCAAAAAACACCTTCATCCCGGGCAATTGATCATCCTGGAGAGCACCACTTACCCTGGTACCACCGATGAGCTGATCCTGCCCATTCTGGAGGAAACCGGACTGAAGGTGGGCCAGGATTTCTTTTTGGCCTTTTCTCCTGAACGTATCGATCCGGGCAACAAGACATTTGGAGTGAAGAACACCCCCAAGGTTGTGGGTGGCATCACCAAACTATGCACTCAGATGGGCAAGCTGTTCTATGAACAGGTCATCTCAGAAGTAGTCAGCGTTTCCTCCACTAAGAGCGCAGAGATGGTCAAGCTGCTGGAAAACACCTTCCGCAGCGTCAACATCGGCCTGGTCAACGAGACTGCCCTGATGTGCGACCGGCTGGGCATCGACATCTGGGAGGTGATCGATGCGGCAGCAACCAAACCTTTCGGGTACATGCCCTTCTATCCGGGGCCCGGGCTGGGCGGCCATTGCATTCCTATCGACCCCCACTATCTCTCCTGGAAGCTGAAAACCCTGAACTACTGGGCCCGCTTCATCGAGCTGGCCGGGGACATCAACGCCAACATGCCCGCCTACGTGGTCGGCAAGGTCAGCGACGCCCTGAATCGGGAGTGCAAGAGCATCAGGGGATCCAAGATCCTCATCCTGGGAGCGGCATACAAGCCGGACACCTCCGACGTGCGGGAGTCGCCGGCCCTGGACGTAATCGAGCTCCTTCAGAAAAAAGGCGCTCAGGTCCAGTACAACGACCCCCATGTGCCCAAATTGCCCATGGATAAGAGCAACCTGTCCTCAGCAGAGCTCACCGTCAAACTGGTCAAAGAGGCGGATTGCGTGGTAATCATCACCGACCACAGCATATACGATTATCAGTGGATCGTCGACAATGCCCGGTGCGTGGTGGACACCAGAAATGCCACCAAAGGAACGCTGGGCAACGAGAAAAAGATCATCAAACTCTAATCGGTAAGCATTCCCAGGAGGAACAATGGTACGTCTTGCCGTTGTGGGATCCGGAGCGTGGGGATTCAATCACGTGCGCACCTTCAATCAGCTGCCAGATTGCAAGCTCCAGGTGGTAGTGGACAGGGACGAGGGGGCGCTGGCCAGGGTGAGGGGAAGCTTCCGCGATCTGGAAACGGAAAGGGATTATCGCACCGTGGTCAGCCGAGGGAACCTTGATGCCGTCGTGGTGGCCTCCAGCGCTGAGAGTCATTACGAGATCGCCAAAGCCGCCCTGATGGCCAACAAGCACGTGCTGGTGGAGAAACCCCTGGTCCTGCAGACACAGCAGGGAGAGGAGCTGGTCCGGCTGGCCGAGGACAAAGGCCTGGTGCTCATGGTGGGTCACCTGCTGCTTTATCACCCTGCCGTCCGCAAGCTGAAGGAATACGTGGATGGTGGGGAGCTGGGCCAGGTTTACTACATGTACTCCAGCCGCATCAACCTGGGAAAGGTACGCACCGCCGAAAACGCTCTCTTGAGCTTTGCTCCTCACGATATCTCTGTTATGCTCTTCCTGCTGGGGATGATGCCGGATCTGGCCTCGGCCACAGGCCAGTCCTATCTCAACCCGGGGGTGGAAGATGTGACCTTCTTCAGCCTCCATTTTCCCAACAACGTCATAGGCCACGGGCAGGTTAGCTGGCTGGACCCGCACAAAGTCCGCAAGATCACTGTGGTGGGCAGCAAAAAGATGGTCGTATTTGACGACATGGAGAGCGCCGAGAAGATCAAACTGTACGATAAAGGGGTAGATGCTCCGCAGTCTTATGATACCTACGGAGAGTATCAGACCCTGAGGATCGGGGACATCCTCATCCCCAAGATCCAGATGTCCGAGCCGCTGAAGAACGAGTGCCAGCACTTTTTAGACTGCGTGCAGCGTGGTGAAAAACCGATCAGCGATGGCCAGGACGGGCTGCGGGTGCTGCGCGTCTTAGAGGCTACCCAGAAGTCCCTGGACAACCGGGGGCAGCCCGTGGAGCTGAAATTCTAGGACAAGCCGGACCCCACGTCAGGCATCGGGTTCGTGAAAAAGGAGGGGCAGTGACAAAAATCATCCATGCCACGGCCATGGTCGGAGAGAACACCACCATCGGAGAGAATACCATCATCTCCCAGGGTGTGACCATCGGCACGGATTGTCTCATTGGCCATGGAGTGATCATCCACCCCCATGTCCGCATCGGAAAAAATGTGCGCATCGATGACCATACCGTCATCGGCAAACAACCCATGCGGGCGGCCAATAGCATCCTCAAGACGGAGGACCATCTCCCGCCGGCGGTGATCGGCGACGACTGCACTATAGGCACCTCTGTGATCATCTACACCGGCTGCCAGATCGGACAGAAGGTGCTGGTGGCCGATTACGCCTCGGTGCGCGAGAACACGAGGGTGGGCGACTACACCATCGTGGGCCGGGGGGTAACCGTGGAGAACTACTGCACCGTGGGCCGCTACTGCAAGTTAGAAACCGAAAGCTATATCACCGCTTACTCGGTCCTGGAGGACCGGGTCTTCATAGCTCCCCAGGTGACCACCTCCAACGACAACTACGTCGGGCGCACCAAGGAGCGATTTAAGCATTTCAAAGGCATCACCGTGAAAAAGGGCGGCCGGATCGGCGTCGGAGCGGTGGTGCTGCCCGGCAAGGTCATCGGCGAGGACGCCCTGGTGGCCGGCGGATCGGTGGTCACCAGAGACGTGCCGCCCAGAAAGATCGTCCGCGGGGCACCGGCGCGGGTAGTGAGAGATGTGCCCAAGGAACAGTTGCTGGAGAACCAAGGTTGGTGAGACCCGGAGCAAAAATCTTCCTGGTGGCCGGGGCCCGACCCAACTTCATGAAGATCGCCCCTATCCTGGACCAGTTGAGGAAGCGAGCCCAATTCCGGCCAATATTGATCCATACCGGTCAGCACTACGACGACGTCATGTCGCGGGCCTTCTTTCGGGACCTGGATCTTCTGTCTCCGGACGTGAACTTAGGGGTGGGCTCGGGCAGCCAGGCTCAGCAGACCGGCCGTATCATGCAGGAGTTCGAGCGGGTGGTTGTGAAGAGACCGCCTGATCTGGTAATGGTGGTGGGAGATGTTAACTCCACGGTGGCCTGCTCGTTGGTGGCGGCCAAGCGACACATCCCCGTGGCTCACGTGGAGGCGGGACTACGCAGTTTCGACCGCCGCATGCCGGAGGAGATCAACCGGGTGCTTACCGACGCCATCTCCGACTACCTGTTCACCTCCTGCTCAGATGCCGACGAGAACCTGCTCCGTGAGGGTGTGCCCGGGGAGAAAATTTTCTTCGTGGGCAACGTGATGATCGACTCCCTGCTGAAGTTTCGGGAGAAGTCCAAAAGCTCCACCATCATGGAGAATCTAAGCCTCCGCCGGCGGGAATATGTCCTGATGACCCTGCATCGGCCCTCTAACGTTGACGAACCCAAGATCCTGCGGGGCATTCTCCGCGCCGTGGGGCAAATTCAGCAGCGCATGCCGGTCGTCTTTCCCATCCACCCGCGTTCCCGGAAAATGCTGCAGAAATTTGGACTGGAGAAGGAAATCGCCGGGGTCTCCAACCTGCGGGTCATCGACCCAATGGGCTATATCGATTTCCTGAGATTGATGGATCAGGCCCGGCTGGTGCTCACCGATTCCGGCGGGATCCAGGAGGAGACCACCGTGCTGGGCATCCCCTGCCTGACTCTGAGGGAGAACACCGAGCGGCCCATCACCGTCCGTGAGGGCACCAACCGGGTGGTGGGCACAGATCCGCAGCGGATCATCCGGGAGACCGAAGCCATCCTGGAGGGTCAGCCGGTGAGGCCCCGAAAACCCAAGTTCTGGGATGGCCGGGCCGCCGCCAGAATCGTGGATATACTGTCGAAAACGATGAATTTCCCCCAAGCCCCGGAAAAACGGAGGAGACGATGAATGTTCCCCTGCTGGATCTGAAAGCCCAGTACGCAACCATCAAAGACGAGCTCAGGACGGCGGTGGACGAGATCATGGAAAGCTGCCGCTTTATCCTCGGCCCCTACGTACAGAATTTCGAGGAGGCGGTGGCTGCCTATTCGAAAACAAAATATGCCGTGGGGGTTGCCTCTGGTACGGACGCTCTGCTCCTCTCCCTGCGAGCCTGCGGGGTCGGCGACGGCGATGAGGTGATCACCACTCCCTACACCTTCTTCGCCACGGCGGGAGTGATCTCCCGGCTGGGAGGTGTCCCCGTCTTCGTGGACATCGATCCCCAAACTTACAACATCAACCCGGATCTCATCGGCGAGAAGATCACGCCGCGCACCAAGGTCATCATGCCGGTCCATCTGTTCGGCCAGTGCGCCCGGATGGATCCCATCCTGGCCCTGGCCGAGAAGCACAACCTGAAGGTGGTGGAGGACGCCGCTCAGGCCATTGGAGCGGAGTATC
>DAOVRJ010000208.1 GCA_030628225.1 Candidatus Zixiibacteriota bacterium
CGGGGCCTGTCCCACATTCTTTATGGCCCCCATGGCGCAGCGAATTCCCTCATCCGTCACCCGAAAATCGTAGAAGCTCTCGTTGATATCCGGAGGGAGAACCTGGATGCCCATGCGACGACATTCCTCGATGAGGATGACGATACGATCGCTGTCATCCATCTCGCTGGTCATGGTAGCTGCCATAAACTCTTGCGGGTAGCGGGCTTTTAAATAGGCGGTCTGATAGGCGATGAGGGCATAGCCGGCGGCGTGGGATTTGTTGAAGCCATATCCGGCAAAATGGGCTATCTTGTCGAAAATTTCGTTGGCCACACTCTCCCGAAGGCCCCGCGACTGGGCACCGCTGACGAACTCCTCTCTCTGCTCGGTCATCACCTCTGTCTGTTTCTTGCCCATGGCCCGGCGGAGTATATCCGCCTTTCCCAGGCTGAATCCGGCCAGCTCGCTGGCAATGCGCATCACCTGTTCTTGATAGACGATGACCCCATAGGTCTCCTTCAAGATGGGCTCCAACAGGGGATGCTCGTAGGAGATCCTTTTTTTTCCGTGCTTACGATGGATGAACTCGTCGATCATCGAGCTGCGCAGGGGGCCGGGACGATAAAGGGCATTCATGGCGATGATATCCTCCAGGCTCCCAGGCTTCAGCTTGCGAAGGTAGTCGCGCATCCCGGGGCTCTCGAACTGAAACACGCCTACAGTATCTCCCCGAGAGAACAACTTAAAAGTCTTGGAATCATCTAGGGCCAGATCTGTGAGCTGAATATCCACACCGCGCGCCCGCAGCAAATGCACGGTATCGTGGATGACTGTGAGCGTCCTGAGGCCCAGAAAATCCATCTTCAACAACCCGATAGCCTCCAGAGATTTCATGTCGTACTGGGTAGTTATTTCGTCCTTGCTGCTCTTAAACAAAGGCACATAATCAGTCAGCTTGGTAGGCGTGATCACCACCCCAGCGGCATGGGTGGAGGCATGCCGGGCCAGTCCCTCCAGAGTTCGAGCATAAGAGATAAGCTGTGCATTTCTCTCATCCTGTTCCATGAGCTGCCTCAACTCCGACACACTCTGCAAAGCCCGGTCCAAAGTTATCCCCGGTTCGGCGGGGATCATCTTGGCAATCCGATCCACCTCCGAATAGGACATGTTCATCACACGGCCAACATCCCGAATAACCCCCCGGGCGGCCATGGTCCCGAAAGTGATAATTTGACTCACGTTATCCTTGCCGTACTTCTCCACCACGTAACGGATCACCTGTTCCCGTTCCCTATCGGAGAAGTCGATATCGATGTCCGGCATGCTCACCCGCTCCGGGTTCAGAAACCGCTCGAAAATCAAATTATATCTCATGGGGTCGACGCCGGTGATGCCCAGGGCATAAGAGACCAGGCTGCCAGCCACCGAACCTCTACCCGGCCCCACAGGCACACCCAGTCTTCTGGCCTCATCGATGAAATCCTTGACGATGAGAAAATATCCGGCGAAGCCCATTTTTTCTATGATGGAGAGCTCATAGTCCAGACGTTGCTCCAGCCCCGGGGTGACCTTAGAAAACCTGGCGGCCAGCCCTTTTCTGGCCACCTGCTTCAGATAAGATTGGGTATTTTCAAAACCGGAAGGCAGCGGGAAGTGAGGCAGGTGAATCCGGCTGAAGTCCAGGAGCAAATGGCATTTTTCAGCTACATCCAGAGTGTTGGTCACAGCCTCGGGCACCTCTCTGAACAACTCGGTCATCTCCTCGGGCGATTTGAAGTAGAGCTGGTCGGTGGTGAAGCGCATTCGGTCCCGGTCCTCCAGGTTTTTGCCGGTCTGAATGCACAGCAGGGCATCATGAGCCGCCGAGTCCTCTTTATGCAGATAATGACAGTCATTGGTGGCCACTAATGGGATGTCCAGCTCCTTGCCGATTTCCACCAATCCTTTGATGGCCGTGGCTTCCTCGGGAATGCCGTGGTTTTGAATCTCTAAATAGAAGTTTTCTGATCCAAATATGTCCCGGTACTGGGCGGCCACTATCTGGGCCTTCTCCCTCTCACCCCGAACAATCAGCTGAGGCACCTCCCCGTGCAGGCAGCTGGTCATGGCGATGAGCCCCTCGTGATGCTGGGCCAGCATCTCTTTGTCCACACGGGGACGGTAATAGAAACCCTCCAGGTAACCGATGGTGGAAAGCTTCATCAGATTTTGATAGCCGGCCTTGTTCTTGACCAGCAAAACCAGATGGCAAGAGGAATCGGCCATCCGGCGGACAGCCTTTCTCTCCCGTCGATCCCCTGGGGCTACATAGACCTCCGAGCCGATGATGGGCCGCAGGCCAGCTTCCATGCTTTTTCTATAAAACTCGACGGCCCCAAACATATTGCCGTGGTCCGTGATAGCCACAGCCGGCATGCCGTAAGATTTTGCCATGGCCACCATATCATCGACGCGACAGGCGCCATCTAATAAGCTATACTGGGTGTGGTTGTGCAGATGAATGAAGTTCGCGGCTGCCATTTTGATCCTTCTGTTTATGGGATAATGGTAAAGCGACTTTGCGCCCGGGCCTGGTTGCCGGCTCGGTCGCGAACAAGAACCTCCAGCAGATGCTCTCCTGGGTCCAAAGGCTCCTGGGGACGATAAGAAATGGACTCTACCGGAGGATCATACCGGCTGATGAGAATCTGGCCGTCCAGGACGAGAGTTACGTTCTCCTCCCCACCTATACCTGATCCCGTATCGCGGACCTTGGCTGAGATGGCCGGGCGGTGGTGGCGCGTCCGTGAACCGTTCCTGGGTCGCACCCGCCAGATGGCCGGATCAATCTGGTCCTCTAGCAGGGCAAAAGTGGAAAAGCTTCTCACCTTCGCCCCAATGGCGCCGCCCAGCCCTTCTGCGATACGACCCACATATCGCCATTTCCCCCCGCGGCTTAGCCGATACACTCCGATGCGGTCGTTTTCCCTCTCCCCCTTTTGGGCGGCGATACAAACGGTGGCCCGTTTCTCGAAAACACAGTCGTCGGGATACAGGAAAAAGGGTCGGCTCTTCATCAGCAAACCTGGCGACGAACTGGCCTTCACCTCTTCCGCGTGACTCATGAATGTCTGATAGACAGACCCTGGCTGGAAGTGGGCTGCAATACCCCTGTGCAGATCTCCCACCTGCCCACCGCAGCTCCTGGTAACGGTGGCCACTGAAAAGGAAAAACCGGCAGCTCCTAAACTGCCGCTTAGATCCCGGCCGGTAATGCTGATCACTGCCTCTCCGTCTGAGCCGGGGATCAGATAGGCCAGTCCTCGATATCTGCGCAACTCCTCCTGGTACACGGCCATCGGCCGGGGCTCTTCTCCCGTCTGGCTGATGATCAGCTTCGGCTCTCCAGCCAGCAACCGGTCGCTGACGACGGAAACCTCCACGAAATCGTGGAAGAAAGCCACCTGCCACTCGAACTCGGGCTCTCCCTCCATTCCGGAATGGACCCCGACGCTGCCGATTCTGGGCCAGGAGCGAATGCCGAACTGATCCTTGGCCCAGGTCCGGACCAGGACGACGGTATCGTCGCAGCGAGCCCATCGCGCCTCATAAATGTCCTCCTCTCCGGGCTCGGCGCGGACCTCTATAGACCGCCAATGCCGGCCCAGATCCTGGGAGATCTCCACCAACACCCGCTGCACAGAATCATCCGCATCGGTGGCCCGCACTGTCAAGCGAAGTCTCTGCGCATCCTGGACTATCTGCAGATCCTCCAGCTGCGGTCTTTGATCCAGGAGGAGGGAAAACTCCAGCTGAGCGGTATTCCCCAAAAAGTCCTCGGCCCGAATCCTGACCCGGTGATATCCTGGCTGCCATTCTCCGGAATCGATGACTCCAGAACCAAACGCGTCGGGCCGGTAAAAAGGAAGGTCATTGCCCGGCATCACATAGAGATTTTTATAGATCCCTCTGCCCTGCCGGTACAGAGCGAACTCGTTGTCCAGATCCACTTTGTGCGTTTTGGAATACGAAAACCGATCGTACGTTGCCGAGAAAACCGGCTGATCATCCAGGAAAAGATGCAGGGCATGGACATGCAGGCGATTCTGAGCCCCATCGGCCAAATCGTGCACGGCCAGGGCCAGTCCGACCCGCCCCTGTACATGCAGGGCGCCGGACAGCTGATACTGCCCGGCGGCGGCGTTCCAGCTCAGCGGATGGAGGCAACGGTTGTGCTGGCCATCCACCGTGGATTCCCAATCCAGCGGTTTGACGCTCAGAGAGGTCAACCGGGGAGCACGATGATCCGCCACGGAAAAACCGTGGGCCAGGGGGTTCAGCGGGCAGTTCTCCTCGTC
>DAOVRJ010000138.1 GCA_030628225.1 Candidatus Zixiibacteriota bacterium
ATGAGGATTATCCCACATATCCTGCTTCTGGTCGAAGTCGGGCATGCCACTGGGCGAGTAGTCAGGATAGTCGGGCTTGAAGTAGAGACTATCCTCCTTGATGGGGCAGATAATCACGGCGTCCTCTACCTCGGTATGGCACTCATATTTTTCGCCGTGGGGCTCCTTGGCCTGATACTGGGCGAACCTCTTGGGCACGTTCAGGCCGAAGAAATCCTTGGCGTACACAGGAGGATAATCCGGCAACCACCAGGACCCGCCAGGGCTGGGCGAATCCAGAGAGACGTCGTAGAAATCGTGGGAGACATTGCCGGCGTCGTCATGGATGTAAGGGCCATGCGGATAAGGATGATGCGGGATAAGAAATCCATCCAAGACCCGACCCGGCCCACCAGCCCCGGCATTGTCGTAGTACGGATCGCTGAAAGCGATCATCAGTGCCTCTGAGTTGACCCCGGCACAGGTCACATAGTGACCGCCCTCGCGATACCACTCGCCAGAACCAGGGTAAGTCTCGTACCAGTAACCCAACAGCAAAATCACGTCCTGGCTGCGCTCGATCTCCTCCTCGATGAAGTAAAAATCCGGCCTCCAGTAGGTGGTTTCCTCCAGTTTGTCGTCCAGTCCCAGCTCGATGAGCAATGAATCGATGGCCATCTGCATGGTGTCGATATAGGTGCCCCAAAAGGGGCTGCATCTCATGCGCACGGCTAGGTCGTCGATGAAGGGTAGCACGTTGCTGGGATCGTGATCGTCCCACGGCCCGTATGGGGTCACCAGCGGAAAACCGTCGCTGCTGTCCGGCGGCGGGGTATTGCCGGGCTCATACTTGGAGTCGAACCACCACAGACAGTTGCCCACGGCCACCGGGCCGCAGTAGTAGTAGCCGGTGTTGCCTCCCGGAGGCCACGCCCACTCGGGTCGCTTCTGGTCGAAGTCAGGTATGCCGTTGGGGGCATAGTCGGGATATCCGGGCTTGAAGTACCATTCGGACCATGCGGCACTGGTGGAGACAAAAAGCAGCAGCGCACACGCAGCGATCAAGAACAAAGCTCTTTTCATCATCTTTCACCTTCCTTTCCAGAGAATATAAACCTCCGGCTCTGAAAACTCTCTGGCAGAACCGGATAAGTGATCAGATGCAAAATCTGGACCTCTCACCTCCTTTCAACCCTGTTGAGTTCCTAGCAACGATAATGCCAGAAAATAAAAAATCACCAGGCGATAGTAACCTGGTGATACCATGAACTTCAATGGGGATGACACGGCCCATACGGACGTCCGCAGGGCCAACTCCACAGGTAATTGCGGCCCTTCACTCTTGGCTCCGGGTTTGTGCTAATGGGTCAAAAAAACCTCTTATTCTATCATATAACCCATATAACCATTTTAGCAGAGAGAACCCTCTTTGTCAAGCTTTTTTTTGAGAAAAAATTTCATTCTCTCAACCTTGCAATTTCAGACAACTTAGACGATCACAAGAGAAGATAGAGGCTTTCTAACAGACAACAAAAAGAGCCGCCCAGACCCGCAGGTCCCGGCGGCTCATGCTAACCAGCTGTGCAGGGTTTACCGACGCTTGATCTCAGGGCTTTCCTGCACACTTTTCTTCTTGGCGTTGATAAGGTCTCTGTCGAACTCGCCCACACATCGCGAGTTATCAGACTCAAAGCTGCCTACACGTGCGTTCACATAGTAGTAGTAGTTGACGCTGGAGTCGCCGGCCACGTTAACGTCCAGGTAAGTGGTATCTGTGGTGTTGTCATACTCCTTGGTCGGACCGACCGCGAAATCAGGCACGGTGTCGCGGTATACCACATAAGAGTCGACCGTGATCGGCCTGCCTGCGGTGTCTGTGGTCACCGGGGACCAGATGAGCCGGATGTCTTTGGTGAAGGGCAGCACAGTGCCAAAGGCGTTGTAAATCTCCAGATTCTTTACTGCCTCCGGTGGGCCTGTGGGTGAGATCAACACCGCACCCTCGATCTCGGTGTAAAGAGGGCCACCTTGCCAGTTGTCCTCATATATCTTCAGGTGATCCGGGCAATTCTCCAGCTGGTGACGGGGAGCCACTGTGGTGCCGGGATACCAGGGAAGCCCCCAGTAACCACCCGGGCTGGGCGAGGGAGCCACCAGGTACACATCGTGGGAGACCAAAGCCGCGTTGTTGTGCCACTTGGGGTCAAAATACGGATAGTCCGTGGGCTGCTGGTCAAAATCCGGATCGCTGAACATGATCAGCATGCTGTCGGAGTTAACACCGGCACAGGTCACGTAATGTCCGCCGACGCGATGCCACTGCTCAGGGACATACTCCTCCCAGAATCCTAACAGCAGGATTACATCCTGGCAGCGTTCGATCTCCTGCTCGATAATGGCGAAGAACTCGGGATCACGAGTGCTGTCGACCAGTGTGTGTTCGTAGAAGATATCGTCCAGGCCCTTGTTCATCAACCACTGCTCGATGCCCATCTGCATATCATCGATGTCGGTTCCCCACACGGGATCGGTTAACATGTAATTCTGGGCCAGATCCTCGATGAAGTACTGGACGTTGTCATAGGCACCAGGCCAGGGTCCTTCCAGATCGTAAGAGTGGTCGTCATAGCCGGGAATGTAGGCTTCGACCAGATTGAAGTCGTCCTGCACAAAAGGCGGCGGCGGCAGGCCCGGAGCATTCAACCACTGGTACTTGGAGTCGAACCACCACAGACAATTGGCCACGGCCGTCGGGCCGCAGTAGCCGGTCCAGCCGTGTTGATTTTGGTCAAAATCCGGCATCCCGTCGGGGGCATAGTCGGGATACTCTCCCTTGAGGTGCCAACCCTCGCCGATGGGCGAGATGGCCACGGCGTACTCGATCTCGGTGTGCACATCTAACTCGGGAACATACCCCTCCTGGTACTCCTTGAGCTCCGGCGGGAAATTGGCTCCCTGAAGCTTGTGCATAATCTCATTGTTGCGAGGATAATCCGGAATAGACCAAGGGCCGCCCGGCGATAGGTAATCGTAGACGACCGCATAATAATCGTGAGAGATGTTGCCGGCGTCGTTGTGGACCTCAGGGGCATGCCCGCCATGAGGGTGCGGTATGAGGATCCCGTCCCGGACTCGACCCGGCCAACCCTGCTCGGCCATATCGTAGAAGGGATCGCTGATGGCCAAGGTCAGCTGCGCTGAGTTGACCCCGGCGCAGGTCACCCAGTGACCGCCCACCCGGTGCCAGTCGAAATCCGTCGGCGTACCCCAGTTCTGCCAGAAACCCAGGAGTAGAATCACATCCTGACTGCGCTCGATCTCATCCTCGATCCAGTAGAAGTCCGGGGCCTTCTTGGTATGTTTATAGAAGATGGTATCCGTTTCTGTCTCTAACAACCACTCGGCGATGGCTGCCTCCATCTCGAAAACATTGGTGCCCACGCTCCCATCCCCCGTGCGTCGGCCGTCGGTGTTCATGCGCCAGGCCAGATCATCCACCAGAGGCATCACGTTGAGGGTGTCGTGATCGTCCCAAGCTCCGTATTCCATCACCAGTGGAAAATCGTCTCTGACGGTTGGCGGTGGTATGGAATCGGGATCGATAAGATACTGGTACTTGGAGTCAAACCACCACAGGCAGTTGGCCAGGGCCACCGGCCCGCAATAGCTCCACTTCCCGCTTCCCGGAGGATTGTCCCACATATCCTGCTTCTGGTCGAAGTCGGGCATGCCGCTGGGCGCGTAGTCGTCATAGTCGGGCTTGAAGTACATCGTGTCTTCCTCGATGGGGCAGATGATCACCGTGGCTTCCACCTCGGTATGGTGGCTTTGTTTTTCGTCGGGGGGCCTCTCGGCCTGATACTTCTCGAACCTCTTGGGCACGTTAAGGCTAAAGAAATTCACGGCTTTCTCGACCGGATAGCCCTGCAACGACCATAACCCGCCAGGGCTGGGGGAACACAAGTTCACAGTGTAGTAATCATGGGATACGTTGCCGGCGTCGTCGTGCCGGATGGGATCCCCAGGGTGGGGCCAGCTGTGGGGGATGAGGAAACCACTGCCTATTCGCCCAGGGCCATCTAGCGCACAGGCCCTGTCTAGGTACGGATCGCTGATGGCGATCTTCAGGCTCTCGGAGTTGACCCCGGCACAGGTGACGAAGTGGCCACCCGTTCGATACCACACGGTATCCGTTGCACTCCAGTACCAGAAGCCCAACAGCAAGATCACGTCCTGGCTGCGCTCGATCTCACTCTCGATGAAATAGAAATCCGGCATCCAGTAGGTGCTCTCCACCAGGGTGTTTTCCAGCCCCCTCTCGATGAGCAGCGAGTCGATGGCCATCTGCATGGTGTCGATGTGGGTGCCCACACCGGGTTTGCATCTCATGCGAGCGGCCAGGTCCTCGACGAAAGGCCTCACATTAGAGGTGCCGTGATCGTCCCACGGCCCGTAGGCAGTCACTAAAGGAAACCCGTCGCTGCTGTCCGGCGGCATGGTGGCGCCGGGCTCGAACTGGGAGTCGAACCACCACAAGCAATTGGCTAGGGCCACCGGGCCACAATAGTAATATGTTCCCGGATCGCCCCACCCGGGCCGTTTCTGGTCGAAGTCGGGCATACCGCTTGGGGCGTAGTCGGTATAGCCAGGTTTGAAGTACCAATACGCCCATATAATATTGGCGGAAACAAAGACCAGCAGCGTGCACACAACCGCCAGGAATAAAGCTCTTTTCTTCATCCTGCACCTCCCTTTGGCCAAGAAAACGAATTTCAGACCTTAAAAACTTTCCAGCAGAGCCAGATGAAAGTGCGCAGACGGCTTTTTCCGAGGACTCATCTTCCTTCAATCCGGTCGAGCTGAAAGCAATGGTGGTGGCGCAAAACAAAAAATCACCAGGCGATAATAACCTGGTGATACTATAATCCTCAATGGGGATAATACGACCCATACGGATGCCCGCTGGGGCAGACCCAAAGATAATGGAGGCCCTTCACTCTCCGCTCCGGGGTTGTGCTAATGGGTCAAAAAACCTCTTTCTCTATCACATAACCATTTTAGCAGAGAGAACCATTTTTGTCAAGGCTTTTTTCGATATAGCCCTTTTTATCTCAGTTAAATCACCTAAATAAAAAGGCCCTCCCAAATCTTCAAGAGGGCCTCTATCTTTACATCAGAAATCGTTCACTCACTTAGGTAGAGCATTGATCAGCTCGGCATCGAACTCCCCCACCCGGTTGGAATCGTCCGACTTGTTGCCGCCGCCGTCTACGGCTCGAACCAGGTAGAAGTGGTTGACCAATGGGTTCCCGTCGCCGGCGGTGGCGTCCACATAGGCGGTATCGGCGGCCACATCCAGGGAGTTGGCCGGGCTGGCCGCGAAGTCGTGAGCCGTATCCCGATGTATGATGTAGTAGTCAACGGTCTCCGGGCCTCCGGCCGTGTCCACGGTCACCGGCGACCAGCTCAGATGAATGCTCCCCGTCAGGGTGGCGGTCAGATCGGCGACCGGCTCCGGCGGCACCAGGTCCGTGGAGACGGTCACATCCTCATAACAGCTCCAATCGCCCCAGCCCCGGGCGGCGTTATGCCCTTTGACGCAATAGGTGTAGTCCCCCGGCGTACGGCCGGTGATAGCGTAAAAGGTGTCGGCGATGCTGGAAGAGAGAGTGGTGGTGGTGCTGTAAGAGGCCACCGGGTGGATATCGTCCACGTAGAAGCCCTCCTCCAGGACGTACGAATCGGTGGTGTGCCGGAAGCGGAAGAAGACGGACTTGCCCTCATACTCCTCCAGGCTGTAGGCCTTGCGCACCCAACCACCCGAGGACCCGGTGAAGGTGGCCGTGGTATCGGCCAGCTTGAAGCAGCGTCCGTCGGTGGAGATCTCGGCGTAGGCCATATCCCAGTCTTCTTCGATGTCGTACCAGCACCAGAAGGTCAGAGAATCACCTGAAGATACCAGGTGTGGCTGGACGGTGGTCATGGCGTCATAGGCGGTGTGCACCCCGGAGGAGGAGCGAAAGCTATGACTCGAACTGTGGTACCGGGTTGTGCTCACCGAGAAGCCGGCCAGATCCCAGAGGCCGCCGCCGCTCTCGGCGTCGTCGGTGACCACGGACAGACCGGTCAGCTCGTCCAACTGGTAGACATCTGCTCCAGCATCGGGGTTGGTGGGACTCCAGGAGACGGTATAATTCCCACTGGATACGGTGCTCATCGGGTCGATGACCGGGGGCATCACCCGGGGGGTGAGCAGGTTGGCCACCGAGTCGGCTATATCACACAGATAGATGGCCCCGTCGAAATTCTCTCGAACAACCTCGTCCAGATATACCTGGGAGGGATGAAAGCTGTTGCAGGCCTCCACGGTGTAGCCGATGCAATTGGTTCCCGCCACATAGTGGTGATAGCCGTAGGCCCAGTCGTCGGTATCCCCGGA
The DNA here is from genome assembly GCA_030628225.1 of Candidatus Zixiibacteriota bacterium. Lineage (GTDB taxonomy): Bacteria > SM23-81 > SM23-81 > SM23-81 > SM23-81 > DAOVRJ01. Next base: position 6,419 of record DAOVRJ010000138.1, read on the forward strand.
GGTGGTATAGCCGATGCCGGGCGACTGGGAGGCATCATAGGTCCCACCCCCGGACATCTTGCTGATTCGCGAGGCCATCTCGGTGCCCACGTCGACGATGAGGTCGTTGTCCGGGGTCTGCTTGCTTCCGGAATAACCCCACGACCAGATGACCATCTCCGCATAGGTATGATAGGAGACGTCGATGATGAAATCGTGGGCCATAAACAGGTCGCGAACGGCCTGGATCTCCAGCTCGGAGAAGGGATACGGCCCGCAGTAGACCGACTGGTCGGGATAGTGTGTG
>DAOVRJ010000110.1 GCA_030628225.1 Candidatus Zixiibacteriota bacterium
CTTCCCCCTCCCAGCCACGTCACCCCAAATGCAAAATGAAAATTGAAAAGTTCAAAGTGAAAAATGCCCCGCCGCCACACACCTTCCCCCAAAAACAATTTTGTCATCCTGAGCAAAACAAAGAATGACAGGCTGGGGTGTTTGTTGTTGATACAAAATATCCCCCCTCAAAAAAAACCACACAAAAAACCACACAAACACTTGACAAACATCCCGGCATATGGTAAAATATTTGAAAGGACTGATTAAAAACTGATTCTGTCCGAAAGGGAGAGGTATATGCGATTTACGACAAAACGACTTCGCACCGGCATGTTTTTCCGATTATTCTCCTGCCGACTGCCGACGCTCATTTTTCTGCTTACTGCCTACTGCCTCCTGCCTACTGTTTCTACCACCGCCGAACCCATCTACATCAGCTTCCTGTGGCACATGCACCAGCCCATCTACTGGCCCTACGAGAGCATCGTCGATACCGAGGCCGAGGGGGTGTACGGTTTCAGCCTATACACCGTCCACGACGACCGGGTGGGGCCGTATACCGACTGGCCCATCGACGCCGTGGAGACGGGCATGGGGGCGTCCGGCAACGTCGGCGACCACTTCGGAGCCCAGGTGAGCTTTTCCGGATCGCTGATGGAGAACCTGGACAACCTCAAGGACGACGGCGACCTTAACTTCGCCACCTGGGAGAGCCGCTGGATGGCCGGCCGGGGATACAGCACCACGCTGGGCCATCCGCGGGTGGAGATGGTCGCCTTCGGGCACCATCATCCGATCATGCCGCTGATCGATCCCGATGTCGTCAGCCGGCAGATCGCATCGCATCGAACCATCTTCTGCGACAACTTCGGCTGCACTATCCCGCACTCCCGGGGCCTGTTCCCCCCGGAGAACAGCTTCGGCCTGCAGGCCATCCCCGGTGTGCTGGCCGGGGGCGTGGAGTGGGTGATGGTGGACAACATCCACCTGCAGCGGGCCTGCCTGGGCTACCCCTGGAGCTCCGGGGGAGATGTGCTGGAGCCCAACGTGGCCGACCAGGTCAACCCCGACCCGGGAGACTGGCTCAGCCTGACCGGCCTGTGGGCGCCCACCCCGGTGTCGGCCCGGTGGAGCTACCAGCCGCACTGGGCGGAGTATGTCGATCCGGCCACCGGCCAGGCGCAGCGCATCATGGTCATCCCCACGGCCCGCTATATGGGCAACGAGGACAGCCGCGGGGGCTTCGGGGCGCTGCAGTACGAGACGGTGATGAGCCAGTTGGAGCCCTACAACACCGACCCCGACCACCCCATCCTCATCGTTCTGCACCACGACGGGGACAATTACGGGGGCGGCACCGACAGCTACTATCACGGCAACTTCGACAACTTCGTCGACTGGTTGGAGGACAACCCCACACGCTTTGTCTGCACGACCATCGAGGACTACTTGGAGATGTACCCTCCCGATTCGACGGACCTGATCCACTTCGAGGACGGCTCCTGGGTGGGGGCCGACGCCGGGGACCCGGAGTTTCACAAGTGGAACGGCGACACCGGAGGTGGGGGATACAGCTCAGACCGCAACTCCTGGGCCTCTCTTGTTGCCGCCGCCAATCGCGTTGAGACGGCCGAGGCCATCGCCCCGTCTGACCCGCATACTCAATTAGCCTGGCATTATTTGCTCAACGGACAGACCAGCTGCTATTTCTACTGGGACAGCACCCAGCCCTGGGACAGCCACCCCACCCGGGCGGCCAATTTAGCCGTGGGTGAGGCCGATCTGGTCACCGGCTCCGGATCGGACAACGTGGGGCCAACCGTTTTTCCACCACAGAGAGAGCCTTACAACCCGGGCGGGAACGAGTTCGGCATCGCCCAGCCGGCCGATTTCACTGTGTGGACCCTGGTCTACGACCTCTCCGGGGTGGCCGCCTGCTCGCTGAAGTACCGGGTGGACGCTGACGGGGTTAACTCTGTCTCCTCCCACGACAATGAGACATATGCCGGTGGGGCAGAGGTGGGCTCCTGGCAGAGCCTGGCCATGAGCGGCTCTGATCTGCCGGCGTCGCTGACGGATCCTCAGCCCATCTACCGGGCACGGCTGTATCAGGCCGAGATCGCCGGCCAGGAGGAGGTACTGCTGGACTACTACGTGGAGGCCACGGATAGCCTGGGCAATCCCACCCGCTCGATCATCAACCACGTCTACGTGGGTCTGGCCGGGAGCTCACCGGGGGACACGGTGGCTTACTGGCATCCGCAGGAGCCGGAAGCGGGGGATACCCTGGCCATCTACTACGACCCGGTGGCCGGGGCGCTGCCCGACGGGACGGACCCGGTGTACATCCACATCGGCCACAGCGGCTGGCAGGAGATCATCACCCCGGATCCGGCCATGACCTATCGCCCGACCATCGAGTACTGGAAGTACGTCTACGACATCCCCACCGGAGCCACCAGCGTGGATTTCGTGTTCACCGACGGCCTGGGCAACTGGGACAACAACAACGGCCAGGACTGGCATGTCACCGTTACAGGCGGAGGCAGCAGCTACGTCATGGACGGGAACCTGGATGCCGGGGCGGTGCAGGTGGCCACAGGCGGGGACATGGATCTGTGGGCCGGCTTCAACGGCACCCAGCTGTATGTGGCCACCCAGGCGGCATCGTCGCCGGACGACCGGTTCATCTTCGTGGCCCAGGCACCGGGGAACATGCGCGGCGCCCCCTGGGCCAAGAGCGGGCAGGTGGCCGATTGGGATGCCTATTTGGCCAACGAGGGCCTCAACGGCTATAACGCCTGGTACGACAAGGAGGGCACCGCCCACAGCGCCGCCGGAGCCTATCTGGAGGGCTCTTTGGATCTGCAGGGCGAATTCGGGTCTATTCCGTCGTCAGTCTGGCTGGCGGCCACCTCGTATGGAACGGCCGATGGGGGGGCGCTCCTGGATCAAGCGCCAGCGGGGGATGGGGACACGGCCACGTGGAGGCCGACGAGTACGTACAGTTCCTGCTGGATTCCACACCGCCCCAGGCGGTGACGGATCTGACCGTCTCTCTGGCAGGGAATTTGCTGCTTCTCCAATGGGCGGCTGTGACAACCGACACGGCCGGAGGGTCGGAGTCTATCCAGTATTATGTCATCTACCGGGACGAGGCCCCCGATTTCGCGCCCACGGCAGCGGAGTCCCTGGGATCGACCCCGGCGACCGGCTTCGCGGACAGCAGCGTCTTCTTCAGCCCGATGGTGAATTTCTACTATCTGGTGAGGGCGGTCGATGCGACCGGGAATAAGTCGTCGGACTCGGGGAGAGTGGGGGAGTTTGATAGGGAGTTGAGTGCGTTGAAGTGATAGGCAGAGATCAGAGACTCGAGACTGGAGGGTTCGAGGGGGAGAGGAAATGAAATGCAAAATGAAAAATGCAAAATGAAAAGTGAAAAATGAAGATCCGTAACGAACCCCGACACCGATAAACGACTCACCAGCTTTAAACGAGGAGGTTCCATGCGCCACAGATATTTGCCGGTTACAATTCTGCTGATGGCAGCCCTGTTTTGGGCATCGGCCGCTGCCGGGTCCATCGACCTGACGGTGGATTTCTCTCAGGCCGATCTCTCTTTTTCCGCCCGGAACGGCTATGATCAGGTCTTCATGCAGGGGCTGGACATCCTGCGCCAGCCGGGCCAGCCCCAGCTACCCATAAAGATAGCCCGCGTGGCCATTCCGCCGGGAGCGAGGGTCGACAGAGTGGAGATCCTGAAGATGGATCTGGCGGATCTGCCCGGGGAGTACGAAATATACCCGGCCCAGCCGCCGCAGATCCTGTCCCTGTCCCAGGCCGAGCTGGAGAAGGTCTCCTTCGTCCAGCCTGAGCAGCTCATCTACCGGTCCAGGGAACCGTTTCCCGCCCAGGCTGTTCGTGTAACCGGCAGCGGCTATCTGGCCGGTTACCATCTGGCCGATCTGGAGATCTGCCCGCTGGTGTACACACCTGCCCGGAAGAAGCTGCAGTTCTGCCGCAGCATCCGCTTTCGCCTGCACAGCTCACCGGGTGGACGAAAGGCGCGTCCGGCAGGCCGGCGCAGGGAGAAGGATCGCCGCTTCTATGAGGGACTGGTGGAGAACATGGTGCTCAACTCAGCAGAGGTAAGCCTCATGGCACCCCGGCCGGGGAAGGTCCCCTCGAAATCCCTGTTTCCCGGGGACTACGAGTATGTTATCATCACCAGAGATAGCTATGTGGATGAGTTCCAGCCCCTGGCCGATTGGAAGGGCCAGAAGGGCATCTCCGACACGGTGGTCACCCGGGAGTGGATCGAGAGCAACTACTCCGGCTATGATGTGCGGGAGAAAATCCGCAACTTCATCATCGATGCCTATGGAACTTGGGGAACCAAATGGGTGCTATTGGGAGGAGACACAAATGTGATTCCCTCTCGAACCGCCTATGCCATGACCTGCGAGGCCTATCATCACTCCAAGGAGGATAGCATCCGGGCCGATCTGTACTTCTCCGACCTGGATGGCTCCTGGGACGCCGACGGCGATCACATCTACGGCGAGGTGGCCGACAGTATCGATCTCTACCCGGATGTCTTCGTGGGACGAGCATCGGTCAGCTTGCCGGCCGAAGCGGTGGCCTGGGTCAACAAGGTATTGCTCTATGAAAAAACACCACAGCTGGATCACGCGCTGCGCATGCTCTTTCTGGCGGAAGTGCTCTGGGGTTTTCCCGATTACACCGATGGCGGGGTGCACAAGAACATGATCGACGAGGAGTCGGTGCCGCCCCGGTTCGACCCCATCAAGAAGCTCTACGAATCCCTGGGCAACGAGAGCGCCGACTCGGCCCGCTACTATTTTAACCAGGGCCAGAACCTGGTCAATCATGACGGTCACTGCTGGTACAACCAGATGTCCATGGGCAACGGGTCATTCAATTGTTCCGACATGGATAGTCTGACCAACGCCACCCGCCCCTCTATCCTGTACTCCATCGGCTGCTGGCCGGCGGCCTTCGACTATGACTGCATAGCCGAGCACTGGACCAACAACCCCGACGGTGGGGGCGTGGCCTTTGTGGGCAACAGCCGCTACGGCTGGGGCTCTCCGGGAAACCCCGGGTACGGCTATTCCGACATCTACGACAACCGGTTTTACCATGAGCTTTTTATAGGCGGCCAGACGCACATCGGGGCCACGCTGGCTGCTTCCAAGGCATTCTACGCTCCCAAGTCACGGCAGGAGAACGTCTACCGCATACACCAGTATGAAGTGAACCTGCTGGGTGATCCGGAGATGCCCATCTGGACAGATACCCCCGAGGTCCTGCAGGTTCTCTACCCGGACGAGGTTCCCCAGGGTCCGACCAGCTTTGAGATCACTGTGACCGACGATGGCAGCCCTATGGAAGGAGCATTGGTCTGCGTGACCAGCCCCGGTGGTCTGTACCAGCGGGGCTACACAGAGGCCAATGGCCAGATCGTGCTGGACCTGACCGTGCCCAGCCCCGATTCGCTGAATGTGACGGTCACTGCCCAGGACTTTTTACCTCATCTGGGCTCTGTCCCGGTGATCTCCGATGGGCCGTATATCGCCCGGCTGAAATACTCCATTGACGATTCCGCAGAAAATGGTAACGGGGAGATCAACCCCGGCGAGACCATCGGCCTGTCCGTGACCCTGAAAAACTATGGTTCTCAGGCCGCCTACGGCGTCTCGGCCGTGCTGCGGGCCTCCGATGAGCTGATCAGCGTGCTGGATTCCACGGGAAGCTATGGGGATCTGAGCCCCGGCGATACGGTCAGCAGCGACTATCAGGTTTCCTTCTCCGGGGACTGCTCCGATGGCCAGATCTTCTACCTGGATCTGGAGATCACCGACGGAGCGGCCCATACCTGGTACAGCAGGCTGGGGCTGAAAAGTGTGCAGCCCATCATCGTCTACTACAGTTGTATCATTGACGATGGCGGCAATGGAGTGCCGGAGCCAGGTGAGCAGCTGGATCTGGACCTTGTTCTGCAGAATACAGGTCTGGGCACGGCTGTGGGCGTATCGGCTCATCTCTTTGCGCTGGATGAGTACGCAACCGTGCTGGTGGACTCCGCCGCCTTCGGGACCATCGATCCGGACAGCTCTGCCGTCTCCGGGGTTTCCTACCATCTGGCCATCGCCGATTCCTGCCCGGCGCACCACTTCCTGCCCCTGCGGCTGGACATAGATGCCGGAGGAGAATATGCCTTCGTGGGCGGACTCCTGTTGGCTGTCGGGTCCCGCGGATTCGCCGACGACATGGAGAGCGGACAGGGATCATGGGCCCACGGTGGGGATAACGATCACTGGCATCTGTCCACCCACCGTAGCCACTCCGGCTCCACCAGCTGGTACAGTGGCCTGGAGGGCACATGGGGGTATGTAGACAACATGGATGCCTATTTGCTCTCGCCGGAGATCGTGCTGGGGCCGGAGTCCAGGCTGACCTTCTGGACCTGGTACGACGTGACCATCTACGGCTCCGACGGTCTCTACGTGGTGGTGGGCCAGGACGCCCAGTGGGATACCCTGGATTACTTCGGCAGTGGCGGTGCTCTGGACTCCCTGTACATGGGCAACGACTGGCTTGCCGACGAGTACGATCTCTCCGCCTACGACACAGACACAGTACAGGTGAAGTTCATCTTCCACACCAATTACAGCGATCACGATGCCGAGGGCATGTACATCGACGACGTGACCATCTCCGGGGCCTGGATGATCGGCGAGGATGTGGTGCCTCCCGAGCAGGTAACCGGTCTGACCCTGACCCTGGCCGACACGGCCCTGGTCCTGTCCTGGTCGCCTGCGCAGGACGATGAAGGCGTGGACCACTACGTGATCTACCGCGATACCCTGTGGGATTTTCAGCCCGCCCCGGCCAATTCCCTGGGCAACACCGCTGATACATCCTACTTAGATGAGGATCCCGGCCTGACCGGAGATCCGGGCCGCAGCCACTACTATCTGGTCAAGGCGGTGGATGCCGTGGGGAACAAGTCGGTCACGTCGGGTCCGGTGGGCGAGTTCGACAGGCAGCTTTTGGAGTCGGCTCCGTAGGGAATGGCCAGATAGATTGAGAAAGCGGCAACTGAATGGTCAGTTTGAGCGTGGATGGAGAGAACAGTAAATCGGAACCATCGAAGAAGGTGGGCGAGCTCGATCATCATCTGATCAGGGTCAAATAAAAAAGCACGTCAACCGCCATCCTTTCAAGAAGGAGAAGCTAATGAAGAAATGGGCAAAGTTGTTCGCCGTCCTTTTCTCTATCGCTCTGCTGAGCCTTATCCTCATTCCAACGGCCCAGGCCGAGATCAAAAGCCTGGTGCGCATCTACGCCAAGACCCCAGAGGAGATGAGCCGCTTGCCCCGAGCCCTGGATGTGGCCGGAAAGAGCCGCGGGGAGTGGATCGATGTAGTGGTCACCAGTGAGAAGCTAAGCGAGATTCAGGCCACAGGTCTGCGCACGGAGATCATCCACGAGGACGTGGAGGCTTATTCAAAAACCGTCAAGGGTTTCTACCACACCTTTCCCGGATTGGTCTCCGACCTGCAGGCCATCGCCGCGTCGTATCCCAGCATCGCCCGGCTGGATACGTTAGGCACTACCTGCGAGGGACGGGTTTTATTGGTCTTGAAGATCTCCGACAACGTGAATACAGAAGAGGCCAGCGAGCCGGATCTCTTCTTCATGGGCCTGCACCACGCCCGGGAGTGGCCTACTGTGGAGATCGCCTACTTCATCGCCGACACCCTCACCGCCGGATACGGTGTCAATTCCCATATCACCGAGATCGTCGACAGCCGGGAGATCTGGGTGATGCCCTGCGTGAACCCCGATGGGTATGTCTGGGACCATGACCTGGGACACGATTGGCGGAAGAACAGAAGATATTTTCCCCAGTATGGCACCTATGGCGTGGATTTGAACCGGAACTACGCCGGTTCCTGCAACGGCGACCGCGAGGGGGCTTGGGGC
>DAOVRJ010000076.1 GCA_030628225.1 Candidatus Zixiibacteriota bacterium
CTTTGATGAGCTGGATGAGAAAGGCCGAGATTCGAGACTCGAGATTCGAGACTCGTTAAAAGAATAAACCGATCCTGGATAAAGGCCGAGACTCGAGACTCGGAAATCGTGATTCGTGATGTGTGAGGCTGGAAGCTAGAAACTGGAAAAGCAATCGTCTTGGAGCATTGTCTCTATCCAGTATCCAGAATCCAGTATCCAGAATCCGCCTTTCTCAACTCGCCCAACTCTCTCAACTCGCTTAACTCGCTCAACTCGCTAAACTTTCTATTCAGGCACCATTTTTTAAACTAGTCAACTCTTTTTTTTGGCATTTTCATCCTGAAGAACAGGAGAAATCAGTGATGGTCGATAAAAAGCTGGTGGAGAAACCCTGGGCCGGAGAGGAAAAACGCACCAGAGGCAGAAGAAAAGAAACACGCAGAGCGGTGGACCGGATAAGAGGGCTGCACTGCTGGGAATATCACAATTGCAAGTTGAGCGACTGCATCGTCCAGAAATGTGAAGCTCAAAAATGCTGGCTGCTCTGCGAGCACGAGGAGTATAAGGGCAAAGGGAAATGCGACGGATGTAACTTTAAGCTGGCCTGGGACATTGGCATTTTCACCTCCTGAGGATAATCGATCCGTCCGGAGTGCTTTTCCGGGACTATCACTCTGCACAACAACTGCGTCGCTCTCCAAGGGGCGACCAAGAACACCTTTGCCAGCTCGCCCCCGGAGATAGATAAACCTCCTTTGGAAGAGCTTGCCGTTGGGAATACATCAGGCTAACTCGATATCACATCGGGTTGGTCCCTTCATATATTCCACCCCAAGGTACCTCCCCAGAGAGAACCGATCCGCTGAACATCCCGAATCCCCTGATTTCGCCGGGACAAGCTGCTGAAAAGTCTTGACCTGGGCAGCCCAATCACATATTTTACCAGCACACTTATCGTCACGATCCGCGGAGTTAGAAATATGTTTCTCACGCAGCTGGAAATCTTCGGCTTTAAATCTTTCCCCACAAAATTGGATTTGAAATTCGGGGGTGGCATCACCGGAATCGTCGGGCCCAACGGCTGCGGCAAAACCAACATCGTAGATGCTATCCGTTGGGTGCTGGGCGAGCAAAAACCAACCCTTTTGCGCAGCGAGCAGATGGAAGATGTCATCTTTAACGGCACCGATAAGCAGAAACCACTGGGCATGGCCGAGGTCTCTCTGACCATCGACAACACCCGGAATATTCTGCCCCAAGAATATAGCGAGGTGATGATTACTCGCCGCCTTTTCCGCTCCGGAGAAAGCGAGTATCTGCTAAATAAAACGCCCTGCCGGCGCAGGGATATCGTCGAGCTGTTCATGGACACGGGCATGGCTCCGCACGCCTACTCGATCATCGAGCTTTCCATGGTAGAGTCTATCCTCGGGGGCCACACCGAAGTTCTGAGAGCTCTCTTCGAGGAAGCCGCCGGCATCTCCAAGTACAAGGCCAAACGCCGAGAGGCCCTCAGAAAATTAGAGACGACCAGGGGAAATCTGCTTCGGGTGGGCGATATAATTGAGGAAGTGGAGAAACAGGTTCGCGGGCTGCGCCGCCAGGCGGCGAAGGCCCAGCGGCACCAGCGCTATTCCCAGGAACTCAAAGAGCATGAGATAGGCGCCGCCGGAAAGGATTACTGGCGAAGAGAAGAAGAGGGAACCCGGCTCCGTCAGATGCTGAAAGAGGCCCAAGTTCTCACGGACCGAGTTGGGGAGCAGCTTTCCACGAAGGAAACCCAGGCGCAGAAGCTACGCCACCGGCTGGGGGAACAGGAACAGTCTCTGGCCAGGATACGCAGCCAACTGTCCGAAAGAGGCGAGCACATCCACAAGCTCGAGGAACAGATACTGGTCAGCCAGGAGCGCAAAGATGGGCTCCGTCAGCAACGGGACCGCATCCAAGCAGATGTGCAAAGGCTCAATTCCAAACGGGAGGATCTGCTTCAGCAGGGGAAAGATCGGGCCGGGGAGGCGGCCAAAGTCGCTGAACAACTGAGCAGGGCACAGGAGCTCTTCGTCCAAAAGGAGAAACGGCTGGCTGTTCTGGACGGGGATCTTTATCATAAACGGACAGCGGTGGAGCAATCTCGCCGGCGGATCTCCGACTTGCTGTTGGGGAAAAATGACCTCGGCGGAGAGCTGCAGAGATTGCGGGCTCAGTTGGAGACGAACCAACGCCGGGAGCAGATACTTACCGAGGAGATGGCGAAAATTTCCGGCGAGACAGATCAGTTCAACCGATCTCTCAGCGAATCCGATGACAAGTTGAAAAAAGCCTGCCAGAACGTGCAAGAGCTGGAAGCCCAACTGGAAAAAGCCCAAGAAAAGCAGAAGCGGCTCCTGGCCTCTCTGCGGAAAGTTGTCGACCAGGAGCGGGATCTGGAAGGCCAGGTAAAGATCAGAAAGAACAGGCTGGAATTGCTGCAGGGCGTTTTGAAATCCTATGAGGGATATCATCAGGGGGTCAAATCGCTGCTCACGGATCTGAGCGATCTGCCGGGTGTCTGCGGAACGGTAGCCGATATATTGCAGGTCAGTCCAAAGTACGTGCCGGCCGTCGAGGCGGCCCTGGGTGAGGCATCTCAGTACATCCTGGTTGAAACAACGGATACGGCCTTAAAAGCCATGGAGCACCTACATCGCCGGAAGGCCGGCCGGGCCACCTTTCTGATCCTGGACTGGGCGCGACGGCTGAACGCGGCCTCAAAACCTCAGAAGGCTCTCAATCGGAAAGGAGCTCTGGCCTGGGCAGCGGATGTGATCACCTGCGACCAGAAGTACCGCCCGGCGGTGGATCTTCTGCTGGGAGGGGTCGTGATCGTCGATGATGTGGCCCCTCTCGCCTCTGCAGTCAACCAGAGCCTGGAGCAACAGATCATTTGGGTTTCTCCCTCTGGCGATGTTCTGGAAACTCCGGCCCTGATCCGGGGAGGGCATCTCTTGAAAGAGACAGGGCTCCTGGACCGACGGCGCAAAACCCTTCAGGAGAAAGAAGACCTGGACTCGCTGGCCACCGCTTTACAGGAAAGGCATGCCCGGCGCCTCGCTCTGGAATCCGATGAAAAACAACATGCTGGGAAAGTCAACGAGCTTCAGCGAACTCTTCAGACGCGGAGTCTGCAGAAAACCCAGGTGGAAAAAGAGACAGAGACCCTTCGCCTTCAGTCCAAAGCCCTTTCGGACCGACGAGACGCCCTGACCCGGGAGCTGGAGGGGCTCAGGGGACAGGACCGGCCTCACAACAAGCTCATGGCCCAGTTGACGGAAAAACTCTCCCGTCTGGAAGACCAATTGGCCGGGGAACGAGAAGGGGGTCAGCTTTTAGAGGAGCAGTTCAGGGACCTGGAGTCCACATCCAGGACAACTCTAAAGGATGTCAATGAGGACCGAGTTCAACTGGTCTCTCTCCAGGGCCGTTGCGAACAACTCCGCCTGGACACAGAACGTCTAAAACAAATCGAGCAGGAGCTGCAATCAAACATGGAGAGCCAGCGGGCCGAAATTGAGGGGATTGAAAAAAAGAGCAAGGATCTGACAGCGCAGATAGCCGCAATGGGCCAAGAGGTGCAGGAACGAGGGGTGCAGAAATCTGAATTTAAGGCGCGGGGGAAGCGACTTGCCGAAGATGAATCCTCAGCCCGGATGGAGCTGCAGGGGCTGGAGTCAGAGATCAAAGAGGTTCGAGAACAACGGGAGTCAGGCCAAAACCAGGTCCACGACCGGCAACTCCAGCTTACCGAGATTGAGGCCAAGCAGCAGGCCACCATGGAGAGGATACAGCAGGAGTACCAGCTGGATCTCCGGGAGACCGAAAACTTGGAGGAAGAGGAGGAACTGAACCTCCAGGAGAGAGAGAAGCACATCCGGTTTTTGCGCCAGAAAATTCAGACCATGGGCCCTGTTAACCTGGCCGCCCTGGAGGAATATAAAATACAGAAGGAGCGTTACGATTTCCTCGTTGGACAAAGGGATGACCTTCTTCGGGCAGAGCAGAACCTCAACCGGGTCATCCAGGAGATGAATAAACGCGCCCGTCGCCTGTTTGGCCGCACATTCAAGAAAGTGAACGAGGCTTTTCAGACCATTTTCAGCCAGATGTTCGATGGCGGGGAGGCAAACCTGATTCTCAACGGGAAGGAGGATCCTTTAGAGGCCAACATCGAGATCTATGCCTGTCCGGGCGGAAAAAGGCTGCGCCATATCGCTCAGCTTTCCGGAGGAGAGAAAGCCCTGACGGCCATATCCCTCCTGTTCTCTCTGTATCAGGTGAAACCCAGCCCCTTTTGTGTTCTCGACGAGGTGGATGCTCCCCTGGATGACGTGAACATCAGACGTTTCGTGGAAATACTCAGGAAACTCAGCCAGAAATCCCAGTTCATCATCATCACTCATAATAAAAACACCATGGCGGCGGCCAACGTGCTGTACGGGGTGACCATGGAGCAGTCCGGAGCATCCAGGGTGGTCTCCGTAAACCTTCGTCAGACGGATAAGAGCGCTGCACAATGAGGGATTCCCCATGGCCATCTTGAACCGCCTGAAAGAACGATTAAGCCGCACCAGAACTGAGCTCATCGGCAGCCTGGCCCGGGTAGTGCGGGGTCATGGGTGCCTGGATGCGGAGCTGCTGGAGCAGATGGAGGAGATACTCATCCGGGGCGATGTGGGCGTGGAAACCACGGCCAAGCTCCTTGAAGGGCTCAAGGAAAAGAGCAGGGCTGCCGGGCAACTGAAACCGGGGCAGATCCTGGCCATCCTCCGGCAGCAGATCGAGGAGATCCTGGGCGATGAGCGATCAAAAGAATCATCCCTCCCTCTATCGTCCACTCCTCACGTGATCCTTGTGGCCGGGGTCAATGGTACGGGAAAGACCACCAGCATCGCCAAGCTGGCCAAGATATACCTGGATCGGGGCAGAACGGTGCTGTTGGCCAGCTGTGATACCTTCCGGGCGGCGGCCAATGAGCAGTTAGAAATCTGGGCCCGTCGCTTGGGGGTGGGAATGGTGAAAAATCAACCCGGAGCAGATCCCGCCGCCGTGGCCTTCGATGCTTTGCGGGCAGCACAGGCACGGGGCATCGACGTTCTGATCATCGACACGGCCGGCCGCCTGCACACCAAAAGCACCCTCATGGAAGAGCTGAAGAAGATCAAGCGGGTCATCGGCAAACAGATACAGAACGGCCCTCACGAAACTCTGCTGGTCCTGGACGCCACCGTGGGCCAGAATGCCATCTCTCAGGCCCGGCTTTTCCATGAGGCTCTCGGCCTCAGCGGCATCCTGCTGGCCAAATTGGATGGCACAGCCAAGGGGGGGATCGTCATCGCCATCAAGGACCGGCTGAACATCCCCGTTTCCTACATCGGGATCGGGGAGAATCTCGACGACCTTGAGCGATTCGACGTCGGCAAGTTCGTGGGGGCCTTGTTCTCAGACAGCTAAAAGGCGAAATTCGCTGTGATGGCCGCGTACGTCATGCCCATGGTGGTGGAAACCTCTATATCTACCTCATCCATCTCCGCTTTGGACATCAGATAGCGGAATCCATACTCTCCGCCCAGGCTGAAGTGGTCGCTGAAGTGGTACTCGGCTCCGAAGGCCAGGTTCAGACCGAAGGGGCTGAGCAGATCATTGACAAATTCCTCGACATCCTCGACGGACTCATCATCACTACCCAAATCCACAGACGTGAAGGCCTTGAAAAAATCCACCAGAAAATAGGGCGATGTCATCCCAGCAGTCCGCGGCTTCAAGTATAGCTTGATGCCGCCATGGGGCATCATCATGCTGGCCCCACCTTCCAGATCGATCTCCGTGATTCCTTCAAAGTCATCTAGATCCCCCTCCACTTTCACATTAATGCGGGCATAGTCAAGACCGAACTCGATAACCAGGCTGGTGCCGGCCCCGAATCCAAAATAGCTGGACTGCACGACGGCAGAAGGCTTAACGCCGAAAAACACCTGCGCCTGGGCACTGCTGGCCAGGGTCACAAAACCCACCACCAAAATAATGACGGTAAACAACTGGGCCTTCTTCATCTCCCCTACCTCCTTTCACTACAGATGTGACGATGCTGGTGCGATCTCCAAAATTGACCGGCGAGTTGCCGAGCGTTCAACCACAGGTTCCTCGTGTTTATGCCGGACATCACCTCCTTTTCGGCTAAGTTGTATCCAATTTAGGCCTTTCTTTCCCCAATGTCAAGCCTTTTTTCCTCTCATCCCATCCCCCCTGCACCAGGAACCGAACGGTTCCTTATCTCCCGTTCAGCTCCCCATGCGCTCAAAAACAGTGAAGATTTGGGTTGACAGCGAGACCCTCATGCCGTATACTGTTATACTTTTGCTCGGGCAAAAGGCTATCAGGTGGGGATAAATACTCAGGAGCCTGGCCTAAAATGGTCGAACCCACAGAAAACATGAAACCTTACTGGGTTGCCAAGGCACGCCTCACCAGAATCCTGCATACCCAGCGGGTTCACGCCACCGGCCTGCAGCACATCCCCACATCCGGCAGCGGACTCCTGGCGGCCAATCATCTTAATTGGAAAGACGTGCTGTTCATCGCCAGCAGAGCTCCCCGACCCATCCACTACGTGGCCACCAATGAGCTCTTCGACGTGGACCTCTGCACCAATATGTTCTACCAGTATGTGCAGGAAAAACTGGGCCCCAGGCTGGCCCCCCTCACCCGGGGGTTGTGCACCTCCCTGGCCCGGCACATCGTCCCCAGCGTCAAGAAGATCGGCACCATCCCCACCACCAGAAGAATCCACGACCGGCGCTTGTTCGAGGGGCTAAAACAGGCCCTGCGGGAGGGAAAGCTGGTCTGCATCTTCGCCGAGGGAGGAACCAGCATCCCGGGCAGGCTGCGCAAGTTCAAAAAAGGAGCGGCCAAGGTGATCCACGACCTCTTCGGCGAAGGTTTCAGCGACATCCCCATCATCCCCACCCTGGTGACAGGCACAGATAAGTTTTTCCTGCCGGGCAGAAAACTGGGCCTTCACTTCGGTCCGCCGCTGTACATCAGGAACTATATGCTGGATGATGGAAAACAGACCATCGCCCATTTCACCCAGGTGCTGGAAAATTCAGTCCGTCGCCTGCTCAATCATCTCAACTCATCAGGCTGAGGAGATCAGGATGGAACTCGTATCTGTCCAGATGGAGATTCCCGCGGAGGGCAACATCATCATCGGCCAGACCCATTTCATTAAAAGCGCCGAGGACCTCTACGAGGCCATCACATCCTCCGTGCCGGCAGCGAAGTTCGGCCTGGCCTTTTGCGAGGCCTCCGGGCCCTGCCTGATCCGGGCCGAGGGAAATGACGAGGCGCTGAAGGAGATGGCCGTTAGAAACGCCCGGCAGATAGCAGCCGGGCACAGCTTCGTGGTATTGCTCCAGAACGCTTTTCCCATCAACGTGCTGAATGCCATCAAGAGCTGCCCTGAGGTCTGTACCATATTCTGTGCTACAGCCAATCCCCTTCAGGTGATCGTGGCCCAGTCGGAGCAGGGCCGCGGTGTACTGGGAGTCATCGACGGATCATCGCCAAAGGGCATCGAGGGCCCCGAAGACGTGGCGGCCAGAAAAGAGCTTTTAAGGAAGTTCGGCTACAAGCTGTAGGACCGGTCATTGACCATTAAGATCATCGTCGTCGGAAAGACGAAAGAGACCTCCCTGAGATCCCTGGAGAGGTCATATCTGGAGCGCATCGCCAGGTACACTCGGGTTGACCTGGTGACCATCCGTCAGGAAAAGTCCCCCAGGGGCTGCACAGGCTCCCGGACCTTAAAGGCCGAGGGGAAACGCATATTGCGGGAGCTGCACAAGGGCGATTACCTCGTCGTTCTGGACATCGGGGGCCAGGAGCTTACATCCCCGGAACTGGCTCGTTCTCTGGAACAGCATTTAATATCAGCCGCCCGGCGCCTGGCCTTCGTGACCGGCGGACCGCTCGGCCTGGACGATGCCGTCAAAAAACGGGCAGATCTGCTGTTGTCCTTCTCAAAATTGACCTTCACCCACGAGATGATCCGGGTTTTGCTTCTGGAACAGCTCTATCGGGCCTGGACTCTTCTGAGAGGAGAAAAATACCACAAATAGTCAAAAATCCCGGATATATACCATTGACGCAAACGTGAAACCGGGGAAAACGCGATATCTTTGCAAAAGGAGACCATCTATGGCTTTCGCCCCCCTGGGGGCCATCGTGTCATTCTGGCCATCGTGAAATTTTAACGGAGGAAAAAGGCATGCCGGAAAAGCTGACCAAAGAGGAGCTCATCGCCAAGGCCAATAAGCCCGGCGAAGACGCCATGAAGTTGCATCCCTTTTACCGGGGCAAGATCGAGATAGTGCCCAAGTGCTGCGTGCGCAGCTTCGATGACTTCGCCATCTGGTACACACCCGGGGTGGCCAAACCCTGCCTGGACATCAACAAGAACCCGGAGAAGGTCATGGAGCACACCAACAAGTGGAACACGGTGGCCGTGGTCTCTGACGGCACCAGGGTCCTCGGCCTGGGGGACATCGGACCAGAGGCGGGACTGCCGGTGATGGAGGGCAAGGGCCTTCTGTTCAAATATCTGGGCGGAGTGGACG
This sequence comes from Candidatus Zixiibacteriota bacterium, assembly GCA_030628225.1. Lineage (GTDB taxonomy): Bacteria > SM23-81 > SM23-81 > SM23-81 > SM23-81 > DAOVRJ01. Next base: position 8,634 of record DAOVRJ010000076.1, read on the forward strand.
CCTTCCCCATCTGCCTGGACACCAAGGATCCCGACGAGATCATCCAGGCCGTGAAGTGGCTGCAGCCCTCCTTCGGGGGAATCAACCTGGAGGACCTCTCCCAGCCCAAGTGCTTCAGGATTCTGGAAACCCTCAGGAGGGAGATGGACATCCCTGTCTGGCACGACGACCAGCAGGGCACTGCGGCCGTCACACTGGCCGGACTGATCAACGCCCTGAAGCTGGTGGGCAAGGAGATGGGTCAGGTCAAAGTTTCCATGATCGGGGCCGGCGCTGCTAACATCTGCATCGCCCGGGTGATGATCGCCGCCGGATTTGACCCTGAGAAATTTGTCATGGTGGACTCCAAGGGCACCCTGCACAAGGATAGAACAGACCTCCAGGAGAAGTTCAAAGAAAAATGGGAGATGTGCCAGAAGACCAATGCCGACGACATCAGAGGTAGCATACCAGAGGCTATGAAGGGCGCCGATATCTGCATCGCCCTGTCCACTCCCGGACCCGATACCATCAAGAAGGAGTGGGTCGCCGGCATGGCCAAAGACGCCATCGTCTTCGTCTGCGCCAACCCCATCCCGGAGATCTGGCCCTGGGAGGCCAAGGAGGCCGGGGCCAGGGTGGTGGCCACAGGGCGGTCCGACTTCCCCAACCAGGTGAACAACTCCCTGGGTTTCCCCGGCATCTTCCGCGGCACCCTGGACGTTATGGCCCGGACCATCACCGATGAGATGTGCATCGCCGCCGCCGAGGAGCTGGCCAAGTGCGCCGAGGACAAGGGCCTGCACGAGGACTACCTGGTCCCCACCATGGACGACTGGGAGGTCTTCCCCCGCGAGGCCGTGGCCGTGGGCATGAAGGCCATCGAACAGGGCGTGGCCCGCATCACTCTGACCAGGGAGCAACTGTACGAGAAAGCTTCAGCCATCATCAAGCGGGCCCGGGAACAGACCCATATGTTGATGAAGCAGGGCTTCATCCCGGAGGCGCCCGAATAAGAGCATCCTTTATGGAAATATATCGAGGCCCTTCTCGCCTTTTTTGCGAGAGGGGCCTTTGTTTTGAGTTAAGCGAGTTGAGAGAGTGGAGCGAGTTTGGAGAGTTGAGAGAGTTAAGCGAGTTGAGAGAGTTCAGAGCTCGGAGCTGGGAACTGGGAGCTTTTTGAGCTCGGAACTGGGAGTGCGGAGCTCGGAGTGCCACCCCCCACCCTTTTTTCTCCTAATTGTGATTTTTTTTGCTCCGCGTTCCGAGTTCCACGCTCCACGCTCGGTGGTGTGGGGCTGGGAGGGGAAGCAAAGGTTCTCCATTTTTCCTGGAAAACAGTTGACAGGAGCGTTTCCATAGACTATACTTTCACGATGGTTTTTCCGATATTTTTATGGACC
>DAOVRJ010000123.1 GCA_030628225.1 Candidatus Zixiibacteriota bacterium
CATGACAATACTTTTCCAGCTTCGAGCTTCGACAGACGTAACGAATTTCGAGGCCGACAACCGAATTTCGAGTTTCAGTAGCTATATCCGCCATCCTCTTCATCAGCACCAAACTCTCATCCCAACGCAGAGGGGGTAGCGGAAGACCGCGAGGCTGGCGGCGGGCCGCGCGATAAGCAAGGACCGTATCGGCGGCCTTGCCGCCGATAGCCAGCCGGTGGCGCGCAGCGCCACGCGGGCTGAAGCGAGGGGGAAACCTCCCCCTCCCCCAATCCCTACATCCTGCTACTTCATGGCTTTCAGGTTGGCATGCGCGATCCATTGCCAGTCGCTGTCTGTCTCCAAAAAGGCGCTTAGCCTCGCGGCTGGTGTGGAGCTGAGCCGTTGGCCCTCGATCGTCTCCTCCACGGAAACAAAGTAGATAACGATAACGGCTGGCCCAGTCTGCGTACTGCTGAAGTCACTCAAGGTATACTGGCCAAGGCTCAGATTCGCTATCAGCTCCAGCTCCTGTTCGCGATCCCGTGCGCCGTCCTGGTGTACCGATTGAAAACCGGGAGCAATATATTTCTCGATGGCCGCAACATCTCGCTCTTTCATGTCTGCCCACAGTTGGCGAACCAATTTTTCACCCTGATCAATTTCAGATGCGGCTTCCTGATCAGCCAATGCAGCCTGGTTAACAAACAGAAAGGCGAAAATCACGATGAGCACTACTTTTACTACTTTCATCTCCCCCCTCCTTTCAAATTGCTATAAAGCCTGACGATAAGCTCAGCGGCGACATACCAGCGGCGTCCGCTGCAGCGAGTGTCGGATATCCCCCTTTCCCCTTCAACTCCGTCTGCCGATCCTGGGCACCCATTTGCCGGTTACTCCCTTATATACGCCATAGTCCTCGGCAAACTTTTTATCCAGCAGCTTCTCCTCATAGCCGGCGATATAATTGTAGAAAATGAATATGACCAGCAGCAGTGAGAGAGAAAAAAGCGAGATCGTGCAAACCGTCAGACCGATGTAGAACAAGATGCTCGCCAGATACAAGGGGTGCCTCACATGCCGGAAGGCACCAGTTGACATCACACCTGCGGGACGCTGCTCATGGCTGACCACGACATGGCTCGATCTGAAAAGATAAACCGCGGCGATCAGGACCAGGCCAAAGATGACCAGACGAACATACAACGGCACATAGTCGGACAGAAAAGTCGATCTTCGCCAGAAGAACGAATCCACCACCCAGACGATCAGAAACAAGGCCAGAAATATCAACTGCCCGATGTCACCGAAAGGGTGCTCGCCTTTTTTTTCCTTCATTTTGACCCCCAGCTATTCCTCTTTCCCGGTTAAGGCCATGTCATAGACCAGATCAGCCATCGTACGTTGGAAAATATTCGATGAATTCGTCTACATCTTAAACGATAATCCACCTGTTGTCAAGTGAAAAGGATGAAGGGAAAACCCGATTCTGGATCCTCGATCCTGGATCCTGGATAAAGGCAAAGACAATGCAAAAGCCGAGATTCGAGACTAGAGACTAGAGATTTGGGAATCGGGGAAAGATGAAAAAAAAGGATTCGAGGGGGCAACGGAGCGAAATGGCGAGGCGGAAAATAGGCGATGGGGCGAATACCACACCTCCCCCTTCCACCACCGCACCAGTTGCAGTGGGCAGTAACCCTTTTTAATGGTGCGCTACCGATCTTTTAACTGCCGACTGCCACTCTCATCTATCTTTCTCAACTCTCTAAACTCTCTAAACTCTCTGAACTCTCCAAACTCTCTCAACTCTCTCAACTCTCTCCTGCAACAATCCATTCATTGCCCACGTTTATTATTATGATAGGAAAAAAGCTGTTTTTCCCTTGACAGACTGTGAAAATTATGGTAGAATTGTAGGTTGAACTGCTTCAACCACCAGTGCCGGGCACTGTGACCCGGTACAACGCGAAAAAAAAATCCACAATCACATTTACCTGAACGGAAAGGATGCTGAGGATCATGAGACGGTTTATCTATCTGCTTTGTGCCCTTCTGCTGGGCGGCCTGGTGTTAGTCACCACGGCCATGGCCCTGGACCAGGGCGATCTGGACCAGATCAAAAAGGCCATCGATGAAAAGGGCGCCCGCTGGGAGGCGGGTGATAATCCCATCTTCCGGCTGAGTCCTGACCAACAGAGGCGCCTTTGCGGAGCCATTCCGCCAACGCCGGGGGAGCTCCAGGACCACAGCACGGTCTTTGCGGGTCCCAAGCCGGAGCTTCCCGACAGCCTTGATTGGCGCGACACCGACGGCGCCAACTGGATAACCCCCATCCGCGACCAGGCCGGCTGCGGAAGCTGCGTGGCCTTCGGAACCATGGCCGCTTTCGAGGGAATGATCAACATAACCCGCAACACCCCCGGCTCGGACCTGGATCTCTCCGAGCAGCACATCTTCTCCTGCGGGGGTGGAACCTGCAATGGTGGCTGGTCATCCATTACCGCGGCTGAGTACCTTCAGCTGTACGGCGCTCCCATGGAGTCGTGCCTTCCCTACGTGGCCCGCGACGACAACTGCGACCAGACCTGCTCCGACTGGCAGCAGCAGGCCCGGAAGGTCTCCGAATGGGGATCTGTTTCAGACAAGCCCACCAAGGCAACCGTGGAGCAGATGAAGACCTATCTCATGGATGGGCCTCTGGTGGGCGGTTTCACCGTCTGGGACGATTTCTTCAGTTACTCCGGAGGGGTGTACCAGCAAGTATGGGGAGAGGTGGCCGGCGGACACTGCATCTGCATCGTCGGCTGGAACGACGCCGACAGCTGCTGGATCGTCAAGAATAGCTGGGGTCCCGGCTGGGGCGAAGATGGCTACTTCCGCATCCGAATGGGTCACAACGAGGTGGGCATCGAGGGTTTTGCCATGTGGCTTATCCCGGAATCACCGCAGGCATATGTGCAGATGGAAGATCACCAGTTTCTGGATGAGATCTCCGGCAATGGCGATGGGGTTCCCGACCCCGGAGAGAGCCTCGAGTTCACGGTAACGCTGAGCAACCCGCAGACGTGGGCCACCCTGATGGACGTGCAGGGCTGGTTGGTGTCCATGGATCCGCGGGTCAATCTGACCAGCGTCATGTCCGCCTTCCCGGATCTTCCCGATGGGGCCACCTGCAGTAACGATGAAACTCCCTTCGCCTTCACGCTGGCGGATTATATCGATATCACAGACATTCCCTTTACCCTCTACGTCACGGGAGCCTGCGATGGCTCATTACCCTATTCCAGTGACCTGATGGTACAAATACCCATCACCGTGGCCCAGACCGGATGGCCCTCCCAGACCCTTTCCAGTGTGCGCTGCTCGCCCCTGATGCCCTGGATGGGCGGTTCCACCCCGCGCCGGTGCGTGGCTGTCGAGGACAACGGCACCCTGCATATGTGGGACAAGAGCGGGCAGGATGTGGCCGGCTTCCCCATCAGCACACCCGGCGGACAGATCTGGGGCTCGGTGGCCATGGGCGACCTGGACGGGGACGGAAAGGATGAGATCCTCTTCGGGTCCAAGAACGACACCCTGTATGCGTTTCATCACGACGGAACTGTTCTGTTCAAGCAGGACATGGGGGCGGATATTCTGGCTACCCCTGCCATAGCGGATCTGGATAACGATGGCAGTCCGGAGATCGTGCTGGGAACCATGGACGGCCAGCTTCACGTTCTAACGGCCCAGGGAGAGAAGTACTCTCCCTTCCCCATCGTCCTGGGCGGTCCGGTAATGGCCGATGCTGCCCTGGCCGACCTGGACAAGGATGGTTTGCTGGACGTGGTGTTGGGTGCCCATGATGGACTGATCTATGCCATCAACATTCAAACCGGCGAATCCCTGCCCGGGTTCCCGGTGACCACCGGGGGGTCCATCTGGTCCGCGCCGACCCTCGCCGATCTGAACAGGAACGGGAGCCTGGAGATCATCGTGGGCTCCGACGACAGGAACCTGTATGCCATCACCTCGACGGGCGACATCCTGTTCACCTATCCCACCGGCCAGCCCATCAGGAGCGCTCCGGCCGTCGCCGACCTGAACGCCAGCAACCGGCTGGACGTCATCTTCACCTCTCAAGATGGCAAGGTGTACGCCGTGAGCCATGATGGTCATCTGCTGAGCGGCTGGCCCTACGATACCGGCAACGTTCTGTGGACATCGCCCATCGTGCTGGACATAGACGGTGATGAAGCCCTGGAGGTAATACTGGAAACCTCTGGCCCGCAGTTGCTCCATCTGGAGGCCGACGGCTCGCTGCTCATGGCGCTGTCCATCGATGCCAGCGGAACAACCATGTCCACGCCGGTGGCCGGAGATCTGGACAACGATGGGGATCTGGAGATCGCCGTGGGGGGACCCAAAGGTGTGTATGTGTGGAATTATCCCACGCCCAGCACTGTGGACATACCCTGGCCCATGTACCGGGGCAACGCCCGGCGAACCGGAAATGTAGAAGATGTGCTCACCGGGCGTCCGGAGGACGACCCCGGCAGCCCGGCACTGCCCGCCGAGTATGCCCTGTGGCAGAATTACCCCAACCCGTTTAACCCGCAGACGACCATCCGTTACTCTCTGGCTGAGGGCGGATTTGTGCGGCTGAGCATCTACAATATCCTCGGCCAGCAGGTGATCTCCCTGGTTGACGACCATCAGCCGGCCGGTCTGCATGAGGCCATCTGGGATGCTTGCGATGCCGGTGGGAATATGGTGTCGTCCGGTCTATACCTCTGCCGCCTGCAGTCGGGAAGTTTTAGCGAGACCAAGAAGATGGTGTTGCTGAGATAGTTTAGAGAATTGAGCGAGTTTAGAGAGTCAAGAGAGAGGTTTTAGAAGGGGGACGATTTTAGATCGCCCCCCTTTTTTTGATTGTCATTCTAATGCCGCGAACGCGGTCGAAGAATCTGCTTTTTGATTGCTATCCGAGTGCTTTGTTCATAAATGTTATCCTTTGTATCACACAGAATAACATAGTCTTTCCACTTGAACCCCCCAATCCTTGAATCCTGGGATCCTTTCTTTTCAGAATCCCCAAACCCTCTCCTTAATCAAAAAAGCCCTCCCCACTTTCCGGAAGGGCTGCTCACATCTCACAGGCGTCTCCTCTCACCTGACCAACACCATCTTGACGGTCTTGCTCAAGCCACCCGTCTCCAGCCGGCAGAAATAAAGACCGCTGGTCACCTGGCGGCCGCCATCATCCCGTCCGTCCCAGGTTACTTCATACCAGTCGGCTTGCTGATGACCATCCAGCAGAGTCCGTACCCTCTGGCCCAAGAGGTTGAACACGGTCACATGGACATCGCCGTCACGGGCTAGCGAATAGACGATGGCGGTCCCATCATTGAACGGGTTCGGATAGCAGCTCAGTTGCAGCTCCGGCATCTGTCCGGCGGCAGCCGGCCCCTCTGATATTTCGGTGATCTGAGCATACAGATCTATCAGGTTACTCAGGACGGAATCTTCCAGGGGGATGATCTCGTCCAGGTCCAATCGCATCTGCAACAGATAGGGACCGACCATGTTCAGGCTGCCCCCGGCGTAGTAGATGGCGCTGAGCATGTTGGCATACGTATCCGAAATCCGGCCGGCCACAGAGGACAACTCATCGGACAGATCGCTCAGGATAGCCGCTTGAGGATATTCGAGGGTTCCGTAATGGGCGGCGGCGCCCTGCCAGCAGATCTGGCAGCCCCACATATCAAAGATCAAGGTCAGCATATTCAGGGCATCGTTGAGATCCCCTCCCGTGGAGACTATGACATCGTCAAACAGTTTCTGAAAGGTTTGCTCATCCATGTCCTCCTGCAAACAGGGAAAAGACGATCTCCCGTAAACGTCGAACACAGGCCACCAGACGGGATCGAAGGCATTCCGGTCTCCGGCCAGGCGAAGGAGGCTTTTTTCCAGGGCATCGAGGAACATCGTCTCCCGGGAGGGCATGGGCCCGGCAGGAGCATAAAAGATGAGGATGTAGCTTGTGCCCAGGCTCTGCTCGACGGCCCAGCGGAAAGTATCCAGGGGCACGACCACGAAGGCCCCCCTGTTCTCTGGATGGGGAATGCCCGGCTGATCGAGAATGGCCAGTCCAACGCCGGGGTCGTGAATGATTACGGCGGAATCGGTGTAGCCCACCACCACGGCTGCATGCCCGGAATGGATGCCATTGGCGCGAAGATAATCCCAATCGGGCTGAGGCAAATAGTAGGGGTCCACGCTGGTCTCGAAGGGGATGCCAGCATCGATCTTGGACTTCAATGCCAGCAGATAATCGGACCAGCTCTCCTGCACCTCAATAGCCGCGATGAGGTTGCGGATGAGGCCGCTAAACTCGTAGTCGCTCTGGGCCTGGCAAAGTATCCAACCTCCGCTGAGAGCCAGCCAGTCGTCCTGACAGGCCATTGTGTGGGGACAACAGGCCAGCTCCACCGTCTCATATACATCGTGACCGGCGCCGTAGAAATTGAACAGCATGGCCAGGGCCGCGTAATTGCAGAACCCGTTTATCTGTTGCCACACCCAGGGAACGGAATCACACAGGCACACGAAGAGACTGTCGACATTGTCGCTCTCGTCCACTTCAGCAACAGAAGCACCTGGATCAACGACAAAAAATATCTGCGAAGAATCCGGACACCCGATCCAGGATACGGAATCATAAACGGTGCTATCCGGAGGTAAAGAGGCGATGACAATATCATCTCCTATCTGCGTACCCCCACCCTGTGGATCTCCCAGAAAGAACCGGGCAACGATGTCATTCTGAGTGGACGTGCCGCTGTTGCACACTCCTCCAACGATGTACATGGTGCTCTGCGCTTCCCAATCGTTGGAGAGATACAGGCTCACAGCGGCCAGGTTCTCGCCCATCGAGTAGAAAATCACCTCTTTCTCTGGCGGAGGCGACCTTTCCATGGTGGTGAGAAGATGTTCCGGGCTGGCCTGCAGGGTCGTCCATACCGTGGGACGGGGGATGGCTGTGGAGATGAGCAAGCTTTTTCCCTGATCCACAGAAGATGTTTTCCCTCCGCGGGCGTTCATTATCGGCACGAGGAGCATGAAGAAGA
>DAOVRJ010000167.1 GCA_030628225.1 Candidatus Zixiibacteriota bacterium
CCCACCTCGGCGTAGCTGCTGTTGAGCTGGCTGGTCAACAGGGTGCTTAAGGTACCTCCAGAAAAAGTGTCGTAGATATACACGTCGATATCGGTGGTGACATCGTTGGTCCAGAATTCGACCCTCTTGAGGGAACAGGCGGAGCTGGACACGAATTTGCACATCCCCCATGCGGTCGTGCTGGGGGAATAACCCCAATTGTTCGTCCAGCCACCCTCGTCATAAAACAGTAAATCCCCGTTGGTGTCGTAGGTCTGCCAATCTTGCATATAGCACGACCACTCCCCGATGCGGGCCGAGCCATAGGCGATGGTGAAGTAGCCACTCTCTGCGCCATAACCGCAAGTGCCTCCCCAACCGGTACCCCAGCTGTTCTTCACGATCCACCCTCCCGACCCCCCCCCGTGGGTTAGCGTGTCATCCCACCCCACGATGCATACCGCGTGATTTGGATCATAGCTGCCCGTGTAGTAGAGGGTAGTGGAGCCATTATAGGTGCCGAAGGTGCTCCGCCAGGTGGGATCGCTGCTGTCGCCGGTGTACAATACGGTATAGACGGGCCCGTACGTTTGGATATAAGTCTTCAGAACCGTGGTGGTGGGCACGCTGGCGCCGCAGATCCGCCTCCAATCCAGCAGGGTCTTTTGATAGGAACAGGACAAGTTGCAGGTCGTATTCCAGGGCACATAGGCATCACACGACTCCAACACCACGCCCTTTTTGGAAAACCAACTGGCTAACTTCCAATAGTTTCCGCCGCTGCAGCTCATGTTGTACCAGGGGCACTCCTTGGCGTTGTTCTCCGATAAATCGTAGGTCCCCGCTATATCGATCAACAACTTGGACTCGATGTTGGCTATGGCGGCGAAGGCATAACAGGAACCGCAGGTGTCCTGATTTTTCACCGAAGTCACCTTGCCCAGAGAGCGCCAATCGAGCTGGGCCGGCGGTGGCATCAAGTCCTTGAATTTCTCGGGCATCTGTTGGCCGGTGATATGGGATTGGTCCACATCATGCGGTATGAAACCCGTTCTTGGAGGAAGCTCCCGCTCCTTAACGGGCGGCTTCGGCGCCTCATGGGGCTCCAGGGCCAGAGCCGTCATGGCCATGACCGTCACCAGCAGAGCAAGGCTAACGAGCATGATAATTATCGATCTCGCTCTCATCTCCAACCTCCCCGATAGAAGGTGAAAGGTTTTCCAAACGGCTATATCTGGTATGAAAGCTTCCCCAAATTACAACATGTTTCTATTCTTGTCGAAATATGTCCGCAAAATGGCCCTGTGTCAAGAAAAATCTGAAGGATGTTGATTCGTCAGGAAAAGAAAGGGATTAAGCTTCGAGCTTCGACAAACGAGCTTGGAAATAACATAGGATTCAAGGAGTCAAGGGGTCCAGGATTCGAGGGGAAAGGCAATTGAAAGCCTGGCAGCCTTACCGGGGTTGTGGTCGGGGGTTCTTTGAACCCTGGAATCCTTGAATCCTCGACCCCTTGGGTTGCAGCCTAAAGGTCAGAGGGTGTTGTGTCTCTGCGGCTATAGACCTCAACTGAGTGCTGCTCGCAAATCGTTCCGCAGAGGGGGTAGCGGAGGACAGCGAGGCGAGCGGCCGGCTGAACGGGAGAGTGAAGACGGCATCGGCGGCGAAGCCGCCGATAGCGAGCCGGTGCCCGCCATTCTGGAAATAGTGCATTGAAAAAGGCAAAATGAAAAGTGAAAAATGCAAAACGAGAGTCAAACCCTCAAGATCCAAGATGAGCACATAGTTTGTACAAGATCAATTTGAAATTTTCACTCTGCATTTTTCATTTTGCATTGGGGGCCACACCAGAAGGTATACAGGTATCCCTTTTAATTATATTGTTCACTATTACTGAGAGCTCCCGGCGAAAAGATCCCACAGTGGCCCCAGGGCACGCTGGCTGCAGCGAGGGGGAGACTTCCCCCTTCAAAAAGATTCATTTCAAATTGCAAAGTGTAAATTTTAAATTGAAAAATGAAGTGCCAGATGGCATTTTAAATACTTTCCATTTACGTCTTTCAACAAGGAGCCGTTGGTATGAAACATCACCGTTCGACCATTCCCGGCATGCTCATCGTCACAGCCCTGCTGGTCACGGTCACATTCTGCCCGCGGCTTGCCCGGGCCGGTCATCTGGACATCACCCTGACGGCTGGTGACTATCGAATCGTCCCCGGAGAAAATGGATCTCACCGGGTGGAGATGGAGGAGTTCGGCGCCCTGCTCATTCCGGGCAAACCCAGGCTGCCGGCCCGAGTTTTCTCCATCGCCCTGCCGCCGGGCGCCCGGGTCACATCGGTCACCTTTCAGCCGGAGCCGGCGGTACCCGTCCCCGGCGTCCAGCGCATCGCTCCCGTGCCCCCCACTTTTCCCCTGACAGAGGACGCCAGCCTGAGGGCGCTGAAGATCTCCCAGTACGAGGAGGCCTACCGGTCATGCTACGGCACCGACCAATCCTTCCCGAAGCAGCCTGCCCTGAAGGTGGGCCAGGGCGCTTTGCGGCGCTACAATTTCGTGCGCCTGGCCTTCTTTCCCCTGGCCTATCAGCCCCGATCCGGCCGGCTGTGGCACACCCGCCGGGTTCGGGTGCGAATCGAGTACCAGCCGGCAGACGGCGATCTTGGGCAGCGAGGGCTGTGGCAGGATCTGGCCGCCGAGAAGATGGCCGCCCGGCTGCTGTTCAATTACGAACAGGCCAAAACCTGGTACCCGCAGGCTGCGAAATCAAAAGCACTGTACGACTACGTGATCATCTCCCCCCCCAACCTGGTCCCTGCCGTGGCTCCACTGACCGGCTGGAAGCAGACCATTGGTAGGACGGTCAATGTGGTCACCACTGACTGGATCAAGGGCGCCTACTCCGGTGATGACCTGGCCCACAAGATCAGGAACTTCCTGCGGGACAAGTATCCCTCTGAGCAGTGGGGCATCGAGGATGTGCTCATCGTCGCCGGCATAGACAGCATTCCCATGCGCACCTGTCACGTGGATCCCCCCGGCCATACGCATCCCACCCCAACCGATTACTACTATGCCGAGCTGTCTCAGCCGGACAGCCTGTCCTGGGACTCCGACGGGGATGGATATTACGGCGAATACCTGGAGGATGAAATCGACTTCGCCCCCGAGGTTTACGTGGGGCGCATTCCGTATAGCGACACCACGAATGTGCGCAAGATCTGCCAGAAACTGGTCGATTTCGAGAGAGATACGGGAAGCTGGAAGCAAAGAGCCCTGCTTCTGGGGGCCATGGCCAATTTCGAGAACGAGAACAATACAGGCTGGCCGCGCACCGACGGGGCGGCCCTCATGGAGGTGATAGCCGATAGCCTTCTCTCCGGGTGGACCTACACCAAGATGTACGAGGAGGCCGGCATCCACCCCTCCATCTACCCTCACGATTACGCCCTGACCAACGATAACGTTGTCAACGACTGGAAGGTGGGCCAGTATGCTGTGGTCAACTGGAACGCTCATGGCAACACGTCTGGCGCCTACCGGAAATACTGGGCCTGGGACGATGGAGACAGCATCCCCGAATACGGCGAGATGAGCTCGCCCGCTTTTTTGCTGATCAACGACGTCCGCCAACTGGATGATGATTATTCCTCCATCTGCTTCGCCGCCTCCTGCCTTAACGCCAAGCCAGAGGTCGGCAATTTGGCCAGGTCGCTGCTGGGCAACGGATCCGCGGGCATCGTGGCCGCCACCCGCACGTCCTGGTACAACTGCGGCTGGGCCCAGCCCGACGATGGCGGGGTGGCCTCCATCGACTACCACTTCTTCCGCTATCTGCTCTGCGAGGGTGAAACGGTGGGTCAGGCCATGTACAGTGCCCTGGTCTACTATCACGATTATCTGTTCGAGGCCTACCCGGGAGATGATATCTGGTCGCCCCAACAGAACATGATGTGCCACAACCTCTACGGAGATCCCTCCCTCATCCGCGAGGGAGTGGACGCCGTCCCTCCGGCCATGGTAGAGGACCTCGTGGCCGCACTGGCCGATACGGCCATCGTCCTGCAGTGGTCCCCGGTCACCGAGGACATCTACGGCAATGAGGAGATGGTGGCTCACTACGTGGTTTACCGCGATGTTACACCGGACTTCACCCCGGCCGCGGAGGACTCCGTCGGGTTGAGCACAGGCACCAGTTTTACAGACAGCGCCTGCGGCACCGGCGATGTGAGTCTCAACCACTACTATGTGGTCAAAGCCGTGGATGGCCTGGGTCACAAGGGGGCATTCTCGGAAGCGGCGGGAGAGTTCGATAAGTTATTGGATGACGGGAGTTAGATCTTCGAACAGGGCCGGAAACAGCGCAGTTTTTATAGTATCTCCAACAGCCCAAAAAAGACTTGACAAAAATCGCTATTTAGGTTAGAATGGTATTATAAGGGATTATATAAAGGGGAGAAGTATATCTGATTTTTTTCACGTTCTGACCTTTTTCCTGTTGAAGGAGGTGAGCTGGTCTTCTAAGCTATTTCGTCTTTTTTCATTAGGTTAAACTTCTTTCTACAGAAAGGAGATAGGTAGATGAGCAAGAGAATGTTTGGAGTTCTGGTAGTTGCTCTGTGCGTCCTGGGTCTGAGCGGCTTTGCCCTGGCGGGCAACGATCTACAAAATCCAGGTTTCGAGACCTGGACAATCCCTGACATCCCAGATAACTGGATGTTAAACGGCACCGGCGGCCTTGACACCTTGGTATTTGCCGATCAAGAGGATGGCCTTTTTCACAGCGGCCTCTACAGCGTAGCCCTGACCTGTTCCACCAAAGACACTCGCTGGCTGGAGCAGTCGACCCCGGTGACGCCTGATTCGTGCTATCGGTTCAGCATCTATGGTTGGGACAACGATCTGTACGGCAAGGCCAGCGTGAACATCCGCTGGTACTATGACGATTCAGACACCAGCTATATCAGCGGCTATTACGGCAGTTACACCTCGGATCTAGCCGCCTGGCAGCTGATGAACACCGGAGCCCAGAAAGCGCCGGCGACGGCAGCCTACGCCCACTGTGAGATCCGCGTCTACGAGGACAACTACGACTCTCTCACCTGGACCCACACGACCATGTATTTCGACGACGCCGTCTTCGACACCATCACCTGCATCACGACATTCGACACCCTGACCATCCCGGAGATACAATACTTCACCATTATGGGAACTGGCAACGATTGCTATCCTTCCACGGTGTATGATAGCGTCTTCTTCACATCTGGTATCGTCACCGCCATCAGCACCAACAAGTATTCGGGCACTTACTGGATTCAGGACGCCGACACCGTTTTGAGCGGAATATACGTCTATGATTTTAAGGACGTTGCACTCGGTGACGAATTGTTTTTCGTTGGACAAGAGGACGAATACTATGGCGTGTCGGAGATGAAGAACCTCACCGGAGAATTTCGTAAACTCTCCACGGGGAACCCGCTGCCCGATCCTATCGATATCGTGCCCGGCGATCTGGCCAAGAGCTATCAGGCCGGCTGCGACGTCGACGTCGAGCCCTACGAGGGTCAGCTGGTCAAGCTGAGCAACGTCATCTGTGTCGTGGCACCCGACGTGAACGACCAGTGGTACGTGACCGATTATGCTTACACCGACACCTGCCAGATCGACGATTACGTCTACGATTACCCTCTCACTCCCGCGGTGGGCGACACCTTCCTGAGCATCACCGGAATCGTCAATTACAGATACA
>DAOVRJ010000264.1 GCA_030628225.1 Candidatus Zixiibacteriota bacterium
GACAACGTCTACGTGGTTCACTATAAAGCCTGGGCCATGGAGAAATGGGCCGGTGAGCCCTCCACCGGCGTGGAAATCGTCCAGGGCGGCGAAGAGATGCCCCGGCAGTCCATCCTGGTTCAGAATTATCCCAACCCCTTCAACGCCAGCACGGAAATCCGTTACCAGCTGCTCGAAGCGGCCCACGTCCGTCTGGATGTGTTCAACGTGACCGGCCAGCGGGTAGCCAGACTGATAGACAGTGAGCAGCCGGCGGGCCAGCACCTGGTCAGTTGGAATGCCCAGAATCTGCCCTCGGGGATCTACCTGGTTCGCCTGCAGGCGGGACAGGAGATGGCCACCAGCAAGATGGCTTTGGTGAGGTAAGAGCCGAGCAATACGGAAAGGATCATATCTTTGGAGGGATGACCCATTTTGATTTTGGATAGAACTAAACACGTAGGCCTGAGCACTCTTCTGGCTCTGGTTTTGAGCTTTTTAGTGGCCGGATGCGGCATCCTGGCCCCCCGCGGGCCGGAGGTGTGGCAGAAGCTGCCCAAGGCCCGATATTCCATTCCCCCCTATGCCCGCTGGCTGAAGGGGCTGAAGATCTGTCTCGACCCGGGCCACGGAGGACAGGGCTATCTGAAAGGCTACAAGTGCGGCCCCACCGGCCTGCGGGAGGCGGAGGTCAATCTGCGGGTGGCCCTGTACCTGCGCGATTTTTTAGAGGAGACCGGCGCTCAGGTGGTGATGACCCGCCAAGCGGATACTTACGTGAGTCTGCGGGAGCGCTGCCAGATCGCCAACCGCAACAAGTGCGACCTGTTCATCTCCATGCATCACAATGCCAGCTCCCGGGAAGAGGCCAACTACACCTCCACCTGGTATCACTTCACCCCGGATTACTCTCCGGCCAGCATGGATCTGGTCCGCTACCTGCAGGCCGGCGTCTCCGATGCCCTCAGGCTGCCCGAGTACCCGGCCACAGGGCTTTACTCCGACCAGCTCATGTACCGCAGCGGCTTCGGGGTCTTGCGCAATTTGGAGATGCCCGGAGCTCTGATGGAAGCCTCCTTTCACTCCAACTTCAAGGAAGAGAAGAAATTACGCAAAACTGATTACAACAAGCGGGAAGCCTACGGATACTTCCTGGGCCTGGCCCAGTATGCCGCGGCGGGCTTCCCCAAGGCTGAGCTTCTGGAGCCTTCGGAGGGCGGTCAGACCCCCGGTAAGGCGCCTCTGCTGCGCCTGCAGCTGGCCGACGGCCTGGCCGAGCGGGGCATCTGGGGCAAAGAGCGTCTGCAGATATTCACCGAGTCGGTGATCATGAGACTGGACGGCCAGGTGGTCCCCCACCAGCTGGATAAAGAGACGGGGATGCTCACCTATCAGGTCGTCGAACCTTTAACCAACGGCTGGCACGTGGTGCAGGTCGACCTGATCAACGCCTACAAAAACCACAATCTGCCCAACAAACTCCGCTTTCAGGTGGCCCCCCCACCGGCCTTCGCCTCCATCTGGGCCAGAGCCTATGCCATCATCGCCGACGGGGTCAGCTACGTGCCCCTGGAGATTCGCGCCCTGGATGCCGACAGCCAGGTCGTGGCCGACGGCACCGAGGTCACCATCACCGTCGACGCCGGCACGCTGGAGAACCCCACAATCCTATTGACCAACGGCAGGGGGATCGCATACCTGCACTCAGACGTGTTCGTCGGGGAAGCCACAGTTCAGGTCCTGGCCGATTCCACCACCGCCTCCACTGTGGTGCGTTTCGAGGAGGCGGATTACGCCATCCTGGAGGGAGAGATCCTCGACGCCCTGACTAAAAAGCCCCTGTTCGGAGCCGAGGTGCACATCGAGGGACAGCAGACCCAGGGGGCCGAGGACGGCCGTTTCTTCTTCACCGGGCTGAGAACCGCCCCGCTGATGACCTGGGCCTCGGCGCCGGGATATTTCGACCTCTCCACGGAGGTGGCCCTGAGGATGGGCCGGACCTCCATTCTGAACGTGGATCTTTACCCGGTGGACGATGGTCTGCTCTTCGACCAAACCTACATTCTGGACCCCCAGTTCGGCGGATCGGAGTTCGGGGAGAAGATCACCGACGACATGGATGCCGCCGACCTGAACCTTCTGGTTTGCCAGTACCTGCGCGATTATCTGGAAGCCGCCGGAGCCCGTGTGATCATGCTGCGGGAGAAGGACGTCTATGTGAGCCCTCAGGAGCGCATCCTGCGCACAAACGAGGCAGAGCAGGGCTGGTACCTGCGTGTGGAACACCGCCGCGCAGAGGGAAAACCGACCGTGGTAGGTTACTCGGCCAGCGCAGACGAATACGCCAAACAGCACGGACGAGCAGTTCTGGAGCCACTGGCCAAATTCCTGGGCCTGAAAAACGGAGGCATGATCAACACCGGGGACTACGAGATCGTTCAGGCCAACAAGAACGCCCTGTCGGTGGCTTTCATGACCATCGGCCGCGGTGCCCTGGGCATGGCTGCCGGCGATTCGGTCCTGCTGCAGAGAGAGGCTTACGCCCTCTACAGGGGCATCGCCGGACACCACGGGCTGGAGAACTCCCTGAGCGATGCCATCACCCTGACGATCACAGATGCCCGCCTGGACAGACCGTTGAAGGGCGCTGTGGCCACCCTGGATGGAGTGATTCAACTGTCCAGCGATCCCCAGGGCCAGGTCTCTTTCCGGGGTCTGCGCCCCAGAGAATACCATCTGCATCTTGCGGCACAGGGCCATGACCCCGTCGGAATGGTCCTCTCCGCAGGGGCGGGGCAATCCCTTCGGGTGCAGATGGATCCAAAAAGGTAAAACGTCCCCCTGGCGGGGACCAGCCCGCACTCTGGTCCGACCAGATGGGCGCCCGGCGAGAAAATTTGGGGTTGACAAATGCGGCCAGATATGGTACAGTGAAAATAAGGGCTTTTTTCGGGGAGGTCGCGCCAGATGCGCAAAGGTACGAGGATTTTTCTAATTTCCCTAACTATACTGGAGGTGATGGCCATCTCAGGCTTAGCCGCCGAAATCGAGCAGGAGGCCCGGGACTTCTGGGTCGTGCGCGACCGGATCACTTCCCCGGAAAAGATCCGCTACATCGTTGACACGGCCAAAGAGAACACTTTCAACACACTCATCGTCCAGATCCACGGCCGCGGCGATGCCTTCTACCACTCTGAAATCGACCCGCGCGCCGAGGCCCTGACCGGTCAGGACCCCACTTTCGATCCGCTGGCC
>DAOVRJ010000222.1 GCA_030628225.1 Candidatus Zixiibacteriota bacterium
AGGCCGTCCTCACAGGAGTGAGGACGCTACAGGATTGGCCTTTCATGCAGCACGTATTACGATTTCAACGAGCATCAAGCTTCAGTATCCGAAGTCGCCATACCCTCCACAATCACCAGACGTTTCACCACGAGAAGAGGGGGTAGCGTAGGACCGCGAGGCTGGCGGCCGGCCGAACGGGAGAGTGAGGACGGTATGGCCTCTGGCCATAGCCAGCCGGTGGCGCGCAGCGCCACGCTGGCTGCAGCGAGGGGGACACCTCCCCCTCAAAAAGATTCATTTTAAATTGCAAAGTGCAAATTTTAAATTGAAAATTTGAAGTACAAAATCAATCAATGGGCTGACAGTTTATCAGTGAGTTCATGTTAAGTCAATTTAATATTTGATATTTACAATTTGCAATTGCGGCACCGCAGGTGCCGCTAGAACGTGGTGGGATGCAACGAACAGGAGCATCAGGTGGAGTGGACTTCCCCCTCCTTAAAAAAGCATTTGACAAATCGAACCGGCGGTGTTAAAATTGTCCTGTAAACGCATCCTCTCACACCCTTCCCCAGGAGTCCCCTATGAAACCCTTCATTTTCTCGCTCACCCTTTTGTTTCTGGCCTGTTCCTCCGCAAGCCAGGTGAACATACACGCCGGCAAGATGATCGTGCCGGGTAAGGGCACCGACGAGCTGCACGTTGGCACGACCAGGGCAGAGATCGCCGGGCTGCTGGGCGAGCCCCAAGCCACAGACGAGACGGGCATATGGCTGGATTACAGTGAAAATTTCGGCCTCTATTTCTTTCTCGACGATGAACAGCGCGTGGTCAAGATCCGCTTTAGCCAGGGCTTCCGCGGCCGGCTGCCCAGCCGGGTGCAGATAGGCTCCCGGCAGCAGGATGTCTTCAACGCTTACGGCACGCCCACCCAGAGACGGGAGACGCCCGTAAAGCCGATGGGCGCAAAAGACCGCGTGTTGTACAAGAGTCCTGACCTGTCTAAGATCTCGTACAACCGCCTGGGCCTTTCCTTCTGGTTCTCACCTCAGAAACGAGTGACACAGATCGCTGTTTTCATGCCTCTGCCCGACCGGAGGGTACGGATCAAGCCGGCAGAGACCGGGGAATGAGTTCGGAGAGTTTAGAGAGTTCAGAGAGTTTGGAGAGTTTGGAGAGTTTGGAGAGTTTGGAGAGTTTGGAGAGTTTGGAGTAAACAGTTTAACACCTAACAGGAAACAATACGCCATGAAACCCATCGATTGCGCCGATCTTTACAAAGACGGCCGGCACTACGATCTGCAGAACAAGCATCTCACAGATGACATCCCCTTTTACCGGCAACAGATCGATAAATACGGCCAGCCGGTGCTGGAACTGGCCTGCGGAACGGGCCGGATCACCATTCCCCTGGCCAAGGAGGGCGTCCAGATCAGCGGTCTGGATATCTCCCAGCCCATGCTGTCGACGGCCAAAGAGAAGGCGAAAGCTGCCGGCGTACAGGTGGAATGGATCAAAGCGGATTGCCGCGATTTCAAGCTGGGCAAGAAATTCCGTCTGATCTTCATCCCCATAAACTCCATCACCCACCTTCACGACCGGGAGAGTCTGCAGGCATGCTTTGCCTGCGTGAAAGAACATCTGCAGCCGGATGGCAAATTCATCATCGATGTGTTTAACCCCCGCCTGGATATTCTGCTGCGAGATCCATCTAAGCGGTACCCTGTCGCCGAATATCCCGATCCCGATGGCCAGGGCACGGTCGTCGTCACGGAGAACAACGTTTACGATACGGACACGCAGATAAACAGAATCAAGTGGTACTTTCGCATCGGCGAGCGAAAAGATGAGCTGGTGGTGGAGAATAACATGCGCATCCTGTTCCCCCGGGAGCTTGACGCACTGCTCCATTACAACGGGCTCACCGTGGAGGCGAAATACGGGAATTACGACCAGAGTCCTTTTAGGTCAGATTCGCCAAAGCAATTGACCGTCTGCTGTGCCCAAACAGGGTGATCCGGGCTGTCAATCTGTTTGCCGTCCGCCTCGCCGGCTTAATCCCATGCATAAGCCGAGATTTGACGTTCTCCCGAAAAGGAGTTCTGATGACTTCGCTGCCATTCACAAAGACAGAAGGCATCAACTTCACCGTCGTTCACACGGGCAAATGGGCTGATCTGGACAAACAGGCATTTGATCATCCCGGATTGCCCGAACCATTTTCCGGAAAGCTGTTCCTGAAAGACCTGCTCAAGCTCACCGGCATGGAGGTCTCGGTGAACAAATTCCCCGCCGGAGCACAAATGCCTTTTCGCCACCGGCATAAAGAAAATGAAGAGCTGTACATCTTCATCAAGGGCCACGGCCAGTTCGAAGTCGACATAAAAAACCGAGACTCGAGATTCGGGAAATTAAAGAGATCAGGGACCCCACCCCGTCCCCCAATATTGATGAGCCTTTAGATAGACTTAGTATTGCACTGATCTCTAATCTCTGATCTCTTGCCAGCGTCGGGTACGGCGATCCAGCATCCAGAATCCAAACCCACAAATTCTTGTGCCGACCCAGAAACATAAACAATCCCCAGAATTTCCCACAATGCCCAGGAGAAACGCGGGCCCCATGTCTAAGAGAATCGGCAGCAACATCCTTCTGCTGGGTCTGGTCAGCTTTTTAGCCGACACCAGCACGCACATGATCAAGCCCATCCTGCCCGTGTTCATCGCCGCCCTGGGCGGCGGGGGGCTGGCTGTGGGCGTCATCGGGGGGTTGACGGAGTCGGTGGCCAGCCTGCTCAAGGTTTTCTCCGGCTATTGGTCAGACAGGATCAAACGGCGCAAGCCCTTCGTCTTTTTGGGCTACCTGACCTCGGCGGCGGTCAAGCTCCTCTTTCCCCTGGCCACCGCCTGGCCACACATCCTGGTGCTGATGCCCGCCGAGCGGGTGGGCAAGGGCCTCCGCGACGCTCCCCGCGACGCCATCATCGCCGCCTCCGCCGATGAGCGGGCTCGCGGGCGCGGGTTCGGGATTCACCGGGCCATGGACACTTCCGGCGCCATCCTGGGCTCCCTTCTGGCCTTCATCCTGATCACCACCCTGGCCATGCCCACAAGATCAGTTCTGGTCATCGCCGCCCTGGTGGCCTTCACCTCCGTGATCCCCCTCTTTGCCGTCCGGGAGAAAAAAGGATCCGTGGCGCAGACAAAAACCCTGCGGCCAAGTCTTCGGGGCCTGCCCAGACCCTTCTACCTGTTCTTGGCCGTGGCCACCGTCTTCAGCCTGGGCAATTTCACCTACATGTTCCTGATCCTCCGGGCCGGGCAGCTCTTCGCTCCTGAACTATCCATGGCCATGCCGGTTCTGCTATACGCCCTGATCAACGTGACCTATGCCGTCTTCTCCGTTCCCTCGGGAATTCTCTCGGACAGGATCGGCCGGAAAAAGGTGCTCCTGCTGGGCTATGCCCTGTTCGCCCTCACCTGTGTGGGGCTTGCTTTTGTGCGCGGCTGGCCGGGGCTGGTGGCGTTTTTCGCTCTCTACGGGATATTCCGCGCTCTGACGGATGGAACCCAGCGAGCTTTCGTGGCCGACCTCACCCCTGCGGAGGTACGCGGAACGGCCCTGGGGGCCTTTCACACGGCCACCGGCCTGGCGGCCCTGCCGGCGGGCATCGCCGCCGGAGCGCTGTGGAGGATCTCTTGGCAGTGGACCTTCCTCTACGGAGCCGTCCTGGGATTTGTGGCCATGATACTGCTGGCCCTTCTGTGCCGGCCGCACGATGCCGGGCCAAGCCCGGCTCAGCAGGGCGAACAGAACACTACATAGCGGGATCTGGCGGCTTAACACCGATCAATCTCCCAAAATTCGATAAAAAAGCTTGACCTCGACTTTTTCAGATGTTACATACGGAGAGTATACCGAAATTGCTGAGTTCTGGAGATTCATGCGAAACCGCAAATCGAATCATCGTTAACCCTA